>NZ_JBIYSM020000042.1:0-40107 GCF_044759095.2 Brevibacillus soli | reverse complement strand
CAGGTACTTCTTTTTTCCGTAGTCGCTGGGGATTTTCCTTTGTTTAAGGACATTATTTCATACACCAGAATTTATAAATTTGGACATCCCATACAGCCGCTAGAAAAGGGTTCGGGGCCCCGCCCGGCGAAAAAAGGGACCCCACTCGGCTCAGCGATAGCTACCGCCGAGTGGGGTGAGAATAGCTAATGCCGGGTGGGTTTTCTTCCTCAGATCAAAAACATGGCCACAATCGTGGTTACCAACAAACCGATCGCGACGGGATACAGGTTGCGCCGTGCCAGCTCGAACGGATCGACGCCGCAGATGGCCGCTGCCGGAATCAGCGCCCAGGGGATGATCGTGCCGCCGCCTACCCAGATCGCCGCCACCTGGCCCAAGGCCGTCAGTGTAGCAGCTCCCGTGCCGAGAGCGGTAGCAAACAGCTGTGCGAGCGAGCCCGCGAGCGTAATGCCAGAGAAGCCGGAACCGTCAAGACCCGTAATCACCCCGACCGCTGTCAACGTCAGGGCGGCCACTTCTTTGCTGAGTGGAATCGTGTGGGCCAGAGCGACCCCCAGATCGTTGACAATGCCGTTGGAGCCGGTTGGAAGCACTTCCCCGAACACCTTCACAAACCCGCTGTCGCCCATGTAGAAAAAGGCTGCGATGGGGATTACCGGACCAAACACTTTAAATCCGAACTGGAACCCTTTGATCAGGTTGGTTGTCACCTGCTCAAGGGCAGCGCTCTTATGTCCGATCAAGGTGATGAGCAGGAGAATCAGCAGAGAAGTTCCGCCAACCAGCGCAGTCGCGTCGCCGCCTTTCAGGTCAAACGAAAACATCGCCATGACGTCCAGTAGAAAGAGCACAGGAACCAGTGCCGCCAGCCAGGTGCGAGCTGTCTCAGAGATGGCAACGCGCGCTTCCGACGGCTGTACTTCGTGAGTAGCCGCCACTTCCTGATTCACACTGAGCAGACCGCTCTTCATATCCTTGCGCAAGTACCAGAACGCGGTGACGGTCGTCACCAACCCCATTACGATGACGAGCGGTACGCTTGCAAAGATCACATCTTCGACAGGGATACCCGCCGCTTTCGCAGTCAAGGTGGGAGCGCCCTGGATGATGAAGTCACCTGACAGGGCGATCCCGTGGCCAAACAGGTTCATTGCAACGGCTACTCCCAGAGCGGGCAGACCCACGCGCAGCGCAACGGGCAGCATCACGGCCCCGATCAGAGCGACGGCAGGAGACGGCCAGAAAAACCAGGAGATCACCATCATCACAATCCCGATTACCCAGTACGCCAATGCAGGGGTTCGCACCAGCCTGGTCATCGGGCGAATCATCGTCTCATTTACGCCCGTTTCGGTCAGGACGTGGCTCATCGCCACAATAATACAAATCACGAGAATCGTAGGTAAAAGTTCGGTGATGGCATAGATGAAGCTGCCAAATATACCTCCCACGGAAGCGGTGATGGAACCGGTCGCCGTGAGACCGAGGAAAGAGATGCCCAAAATGCTTACCAGGCTTGTATCACGCCGCATGATCATCATGCCGATGATCAGGAGTACAAACAGGACGTATACGCCATGCAGCCATACAAGATCAACACCCATGTCTCCCATCCTCCTTTGTCTCGTGTTGCAAGGGATGACCCTTGCTTCACAGTATGCGGAGGGAGGAGCATGGGTGAAAGCGGATACACCCTATGAAAGTTTGCTGTGATGCAGCACGCGCCACACTTCCCACATCAGGTGGTGGGTCACGTGATCAAGCTCCTCCGTGCGGTTGAGGATCTTGTAGATGCGTTCCATCAGGGAGTTGTATTCTTCTTCGGACAACTGAAGCTGAGGCATTTCCCATCCTCCTACGATCAATTTATCCCCATTTTTCCCATCAGACGAGCCTTCCTAATCAGTTCGCCAGGTAGAATTGCATAGCCTGTTTCTTTCAAACTAGATTGCAAGCCCTATTTTTCCCGGAATAACCGACATCTACATACATGAGCATAGCACTACATTAAAAAATGTTAAAAAATAGTAAATGGAATAAAAATAAAGACTTGTCCTACTTCCGCACTATCGCCTGAGACTGATGAAGGAGGTCTGAAGAACGTCGTATTTCCAGATATTGTCTCGAGGTAAGTTCTGGAAATCTGTCTTCAGGCAGGGATAAAATTCCATCTTTCAGCATGTTTATTCGACATATTTTGACGGTATAGTGAGAGTGCAAGCAGCATACAGAGGCAAACCTGTCGAAAGTCAGGGACGCAAAGCCACGGGTCTACGTCCAGTCATTCTACCTGAGCAGCTGGATAAGACAGCCGGGTTGCCCTCCAATATTCGCTTGCAAACACATATCAAAAGGAGGAAAAAGTATGGAAATCGTAAAGCGCATGTTTGTCGAGGAAGAGGGACAAGGAATGGTGGAGTATGGTCTGATTATCGGCCTGATTGCCATTCTTCTGATCGGCGGCCTTACTGCAATGCGAGGCGGTTTGGAAAACATCTTTGGCGACATCGGCACCACCCTTACGAATACAAACGCTCCGTAGGAATGAAGTTGGTTGCCCTGACAGAGTTCATGGATCGAATGGTGTGGGAAGAAGACGGACAAGGCCTGGTGGAATACAGCCTGACCATCTTTTTGATCGCCATTGTTCTGGTTAGTTCGCTCAGTCAAGTACAAGTCAGTCTTTCGACAATTTACACAAGAATCCTGGAAGCATTCAACGAAACAAATCAAGGTACATCAGTCAGCCCGACGAACTAATCAATTATTCGTACCCTAATCGAGAAAGTCCTACTCCGCTGGGGTAGGGCTTTCCTATATCCTGATGCCTGGTAAAGAAGGAGCGGTTCTGCATGACGATAGGCATTGATCTGATGGTCTTATTACCTCTCCTGTTCGTTGCCATGTGGCTTGATCTCCGGTACCGACGAATTCCCAACTGGCTTACGTTTTCCGGTATCCTGTCCGCTTTTCTTGTTCACGGGCTGGAAAAAGGGACCGCCGGTTTGCTTCCAACTGCAATCGGATTTGTCGCAGGAGTACTCATTCTCCTCATTCCCTTTGCCAAAGGCGGCATGGGGGCGGGAGACGTAAAACTGCTCGCGATGATCGGCGCTTGGATGGGGGTTCAGTTCCTTTTTCCTGCCTGTTTGTGGATGGGTATGGTCGGGCTTTTTCTATCATTATACGCGATTTGGCGCGAGCGAATCTGGAGACTGGCCTTGTACGGATTGTCGTTGAAAGGTGTCACAACAGGTGTAAAAGTGCCATATGGAATCGCGATCGGCCTCGGTACCTTGATCGAGATTGGCAGAAACGTCTGGAAGTCGGGAGGCGGGGCGTTGTGATTCGCGATGAAAAAGGGTCCGCCCTGGTTGAGATGGCGTTGGTGATGCCCATTCTCCTGCTGCTTTTGTGCGGCATTGTGGAATTTGGGAGGGTGTTTCACGCATACATCGTTGTTCAGCAAGCTGCGCGAGATGCGGTCCGTTACGCAAGTCTGGGCAGCAGTAACGACGTTTTGCAATCCGTGATTGAACAGGACATGACGTCTCTTGATGTAACACGCATGCGTTATGAAGTGCGGCCAAGCGAAAGCGAGAGGACGGCCGGAGAAACGGTCACCGTTGACATTACCTACGATCACGCGCTGTTAATACCCTATCTGCGCGGAGTGATCCCGGATACCATATCGCTGAACTCCGAGATTTCCATGCGAATGGAGTAGGAGGATGGAACGAGAATGAAAAAGATTGGGTATCGATTGCTTCGTGAGGAAAACGGCAATGTCAGCCTGATCGTGGCAGGGGGAATGGTTGTTTTTTTATTGTTCCTTGCTCTCGTCGCTGACGTCGGCATGTTATACGTACGGCAGCAAAAGCTGCAAAATGCGTTGGATGCTGGCGTGTTGGCCGGCATTCAGAAAATCATCTACTCGAAGGCGGAAGCGGAAGAGACGGCACGATTCTATGTGCAATCAAACGGCGCGGGCTCGTTTGGTGTGGAGGCAGATCCTGCGAAGCTAACGATTTCCGCAGACGGAGAAGAGACGGTATCGCTTTCGTTTGCCAAGATCATGGGAGTGAACGCATCCCATGTCCGGGCGGACGCAAAAGCACGAGCGGGGACAACGGTAGCGATGACAGGATTGGTGCCGATCGGCGTACCCGATCAGACGTTTAAGTACGGTCAGCTTTATGAACTAAGTGAAGAAGCGGGAGAGGGCTACTCGGGTAATTACGGCTTCCTGGATCTTGGCGGCGGAGGAGCGAGTGCTCTGACGAATAATATTCGCTACGGGTACGAAGGAGAGATTGAAGTTGGAGACAAAATTCCTACCAAAACAGGAATTAATCACGGTCCTGTAAAAGGGGCGATTCAATTCCGAATGGATCAAGATATAGACAGATCCGAGTGCCAATCCTATCAAACCGCCGACCGCAGCTGCCATAGAATCATGTTCCTTCCGGTCATTGACTCCCTCGATGTCAACGGCAAAAAACCAGTCACCGTCTTGGGTTTTGCTGCTTTTTTTCTGGAAGGAACAGAGGGAAGCGGCGGAGACATGATCATTACAGGCAGGTTTTTACGCATGGTAACTCCGGGAGAGCTCGGGTCAGGGAAAAATTACGGCGTTTACTCAGTAAAATTAACGGAATAACCGAGGTGAAGCCATGAAACGAAAGGGAAGCCTGCTGATCATATCCATCTTGTGTGCGATGGTAACCACCTATTTGATCTACATGTTTTTGCAGCAAAAAGTGAAGGAAGCAAGTCCCAAGGAAACCACACGCACCGTTATCGTAGCAGCGACCACCATTCCGCCGCACACGATCATTACCGACAAGATGGTGAAGCCGGTACAGGTCCACTGGAAAAGCATACATTCCGATGCCGTAACAGATATGTCGGGAGTTGTTGGAATGGTCAGCTTGCAAACATTTGTCGAAGATGAGGTCATCTTACGGCCAAAAGTGGCCAAGGTCCAGGGTTCCAACCTGTTCGCCATGCAAATTCCCGACGGGCTTAGAGCCATGAGCATTTCGTACTCCAATGTCAAAGGAGCAGGTGGTTTGATTGTGCCGGGAGATCGCGTGGACGTGCTGGTAGCGTATACGGCAGAAGATTTAAAAATTTCTCAGGACATCGTCAAAGTGACTCTGCAAAACATCCCGGTACTGGCGGTGGGAAAAGTTCACGAGGAACCCATTGATCAAAAACCTCAAAGTCAACAGTCAGAAGGCAAAGACGACGCCAAAAAATCGGCAGAGGACGGCAAGAAGGAACAGGGGGGCTCCACCATCACGCTTGCCGTTACGCCATCGCAAGCGGAATCACTTGGCTTTGCTGAATCGTATGGTGAAATCCGCCTTCTGCTGCGGGCCCCGCAGGACAAGAAAAACGTGAATACGTTTGGCGTTCAGACGAATACAGCCTTAATGCGATAGGAGGGGAGTCAGTTGCCGGCGATTCGTGTATTGTTAGTGGATGACTCAGCTGAGACGAGAACCAACCTGAATAAGCTGCTCTCCTTCGAAGATGAAATTGAAGTGGTCGGCGAGGCCGAAAACGGCGCGGATGCTTTGGAAAAGACGTTGAAATTGCATCCTGACGTCGTTTTGATGGACATCAACATGCCGGTATTGGACGGATTGAAGGCGACGGAGAAGATCTCGCTCGTTTCCCCGAAAACGGCAGTCATCATGGTCTCTGTCCAGGACGACCCGGACTACTTGCGAAAAGCCATGATGGCCGGAGCGAAAGAGTTTCTGGTAAAACCGGTATCCTCCGAGCAGCTTGTCGCCACCATACTGGACGTGTACACCTTGGAGGTAAAGCGGCGTTCACGCAGAGAAACGACGTTTCTGGAGGATCATTTTGTCAATAAACCAAAAGCCCTTTGTCTGGTCAGTGCCAAGGGAGGAGTCGGGAAAACCACCATGGCGACCAATTTGGCAACAGTCCTTGCACAGCAAGGCAGGAAGGTGGCTCTCTTGGACTTTGATCTGCCGTACGGTGATACAGCGCTCATGTTGTCTGCAAAGACGGCTGCAAAGAATCTGTATGATCTTGTTGTCGACACCAACGAGATTGACAGCGAGGTGTTGATCAACTTTTTCGAAAAACTGGAGAGCGGTCTTTATCTCTTAAAGGCGCCTGCAAAGCCGGAACACGGAGAGGCGATCGCGCCCAAACATATCAATCAAATCCTGACCATCTGCAAGGAGATGTTCGAATGGATTATCGTGGATACAGCGGCGCAATTGAACGACATCTTTTTTACCGTCGTTGAGCAGTGCGATTTGCATATGGTGGTGTCGACGCCAAATCTGGCTGTAGCCAAGAACAACCGGCGCATGCTTGATGTGCTCCAGACACTCTCCTACGACATGCAAGAATGGACGTTTTTGTTAAACCGGGCTCATTCCCAAACCGGAATCAGACAGCGTGATGTCGAACAGATCCTCGGCAGAAACGTTGACTTCGAGGTGGGAAATGACTTCTCGTTCGTCGATCGGGCTGCGAACGAAGGGATCCCATTCGTTTTGAAGTCCCCCTCCCACCGGCTCTCCAAACAAGTGCGCTACATCGCCGAGCGTTTGGTAGGAGATGAATCGCGACGTCAGTTCAAAGGTCGGAAGCGGTTCGTCCCGCTGCTTAGATTGCTCAGGATCAGTCGATAGAATCATGTGGAGGAGGCAATACCATGTCGTTGATGCGTCGATTAGAAAAACAGCGGGGAAGGGCAGAGCAAATGGAACCGGTGACTCCGCTTCCATCTTCTTCCCACGCAACAGCGAATCCGCCCGCTATCGAGACCAACCCCAATCCGTTTTCGGAGTTAAAGACCAAACTCCATAACCGTCTGGTCTCTGAGGTGTTCAGCAAAAAGGGAGAGATGGACAACGTATCGCTGGAAGCGGAGATTTCCCTGCTGCTTGCCGAAGAGAGCGTGCCCATGACCCGTACGGAGAAACAGCGGTTTATTGAAGAGATGATTGCTGAAATTCAGGGCTTCGGACCGATCGATCCGCTGCTGAAGGACCCGGCGATTTCCGAAGTGATGGTCAACTCGCCTCACCTGATTTACGTGGAAAGAGGGGGAAAACTGGAACGAAGCCACGTCCAGTTTCGCGACAACGAACACGTCATGCGCATTATTGAAAAAATCGTCTCACCGCTTGGTCGCAGAATTGACGAGAGCTCACCCATGGTAGACGCGCGCTTGCCGGACGGATCACGTGTCAATGCGATCATCCCTCCGCTCGCTCTCAAAGGGCCGTGCATCACCATTCGAAAATTTTCCAAAGATCCGTTTACCATCGACGACCTCATCCGGTTTGGCACCTTGACAGAAGAAATGGCGATGTTTTTAAGGGCATGCGTCGAGGCCCGTCTGAACATTGTCGTCTCCGGCGGTACCGGCTCTGGTAAAACCACCACGCTCAACGTGCTTTCCTCGTTCATTCCCTCTGATGAACGAATCGTAACCATTGAGGATGCCGCAGAGCTGCAGCTGCGTCAGGAGCACGTGATCACACTGGAGACGAGAGCGGCCAACATCGAAGGAAAAGGGGCCATCACCATGCGCGATCTGGTAAAAAACTCGCTGCGGATGCGTCCTGACCGGATTGTCGTCGGTGAGGTTCGCTCCGGAGAAGCGTTGGACATGCTTCAGGCAATGAATACAGGGCATGACGGATCGCTCACCACCGGCCACGCCAACAGTCCGCGGGACATGCTTCGCCGGTTGGAAGTGATGGTGCTGATGGCCGGCATGGACTTGCCGGTACGGGCCATTCGGGAACAGATCGCTTCTGCTGTTGACCTGATCGTCCAGCAATCCCGTTTAAAAGACGGCAGCCGGAAAATTACGCATATCACTGAGGTAATGGGGATGGAAGGAGAGCAGATCACGCTGCAAGACATCTTCCTTTTTGAAGAAAAAGGTAGAAATGAACAAGGGCGGGTAATCGGTCGACAGACTCCTACCGGTATTGTGCCTTCTTTTATCGAAAAGTTGCAGGTCGCCGGCTTCAACATTCAGCACGACTGGTTTCATCCAAGGAGGGGATGGGCTTGATTTCACTCCTTTGGATCGGTCTTTTCCTTTCGTTGTCATTTGCCTTTTTCATCTTAACATGGGGTCTGGTAATTGGGCCCGCCCGTATCCGCGAGCGTGTAAGGCAGTTGCGGCAGGATGATGGATTTCGCCCATCTCCCGTTCCAGGACCCGTCTCCACGGTTTCACGCACAGAGAAGCACGGAAAACGGAAATACCTGCTCTCGATTGTGAAGGAAAGGTTTCTCACGCTGTTTGAAGGAAATCAAGGAACCCGTTTCAGCAAGCAGTTTCAGGAGCAGCTGAGGCTGGCCGGCATGCAGATTACTGCGGAGGAGATGGGTGCTGTCTTGCTCGTCTGCTTTTTCGTTCCGCTTGTCGGCGGATTTCTGCTGGGACATTTTTTTCTGGGTGGATGTATTGGCATCCTTTGCGCCACATTACCTCTTCTTTATGTGAAAATCCAGCAGCGTAAGAGAATCAACAAGTTTAATCGTCAGCTCAATGAAATGCTGACGATCACGTCAAACTCGTTAAAATCCGGCTACTCGTTCCTGCAAGCCGTTCAAACCATAGCCAGTGAAATGCCGGCGCCGATCAGCGAAGAGTTCAGTCGGGTGATACGGGAAGTAAATATGGGGCTTCCGCTGGAGGACTCCATGCAAAGGTTGAATCAGCGAGTAAAAAGCCAGGATTTTGACTTGATTACGACGGCCATTCTGATCCAACGGCAGATTGGCGGTAATCTGTCGGAAATTCTGGACAACATTGGACAAACGATTCGGGAACGTGTGCGCATTCAGGGTGAAATCAAGGCCCTGACGGCACAAGGGAGGTTTTCCGCTTTGATCTTCATGGGGTTGCCTCCAGGTGTTTGCTTCATGATTTACCTGATGAATCCCGGCTATATTCAGCTGTTGTTCAGTCATCCGCTGGGGATTGCCATGCTGGTAGCAGCAGTCATCGGGCAAACGATTGGATTCATGTTTATTCGGAAAATCGTGGCGATCGAGGTATAAACGGAAGGGAGTGGTGTTTTTGCTGCTTCTTCAGTGGCTGCTGTTTTTGGTGTTATGGGTTGGATTTTATCAATTGTCTAGTATGGTACTCGGCAGCAGCTTGCACATCCGGTCACGGGTAGCCCAGTTGACGGTACAGAGTGAGGAAGAGGACGAAGAAGAGAAGCACTCGTTTTACCAGCGGGTATTGAAACCCATCTATTTGCAGGTAGGCCGCAAACTCTCGGTGATCACGCCTATCCGCTGGAAAGCCCATCTGCAGATTCAGCTGCGTCATGCCGGCTCTCCGTTTGGCTTGACCGTGAATGAGTGGATCGTTTGGAACGCAATCATGTTGATCATCTGTGTGGGAGCAGCCTTTTTGCTGATGCCAAAGCTTGTCGGAATTGCCAAGGTGACAACTTTGTTGGCACTGGCCGTACTTGGCCTGTTTTTGCCCCACTTTTACCTGCGTCGCAAGATCGACCAGCGTCAACTGACGATCCGTAAAGGTCTGCCGGATTTGCTCGACCTGCTTACTGTCAGCGTAGAAGCAGGGCTCGGTTTTGACCAGGCAATGGGAAAAGTGGTGGAAAAGACGACGGGACCCCTTGCGGAAGAATTTCGTTTGACCCTGCAGGAAGTACAAATGGGGAAAAGCCGCCGGGAAGCCCTCCGCGATCTCGGTTTGCGCACAGGTGTGGAAGGTGTCATCAATTTTACGAATGCACTTGTTCAGGCGGATAAATTGGGTGTAAGCCTCGGCAATGTGCTTCGCGTACAGTCAGAGGACATGCGGCGAAAGCGACGGCAAGAAGCAGAGGAAAAGGCAATGAAAGCTCCAATCAAGCTGCTGTTCCCATTGATTTTCTTTATTTTCCCTTCCTTGTTCATCATCATTTTGGGACCGGCGGCGATCAATATCATGAACGTATTTATCAAGTAGTAGCGGGGGAGGTTTCAGATGAATCTGCAGATTTCCTTGTACAACGAGTCAAAAGAGGCGTTCCTCGCCATGCGTGTGACGCAAGCACGCACGTTTTGGCAGCGTCTGAAAGGCTGGATCGGAAAACGCTCATGCAGGGCTGGCGAGGGACTTCTGCTTACCCCGTGCCGAAGTGTGCATACCTGGTTCATGTCCGTTCCGATCGACGTCATCTACCTTGATCAGGATCTGCGCGTTGTAGGTATTGCCGAACGTGTGAAGCCTTTTCAGTTTCCCAAGTCTGTTCGTCGGGCGAGCTCAGTTCTTGAACTGCCGGCAGGGACGGTTGCGCATAGTGGAGTCGGGATTTTTGATCAGCTGCGGATCGTCCTGAAAGAGGCGGTTGAATAACAAAAAAAGTAGGTCCACCTTTGAGTGAGGCCTACTTTTTTTCATGCATGAATGATTTATCCGACGCGGGAAAGCATGCTTTTTCCAAATTCCAATTCCTGAAATTTCTGGTAAACGCGGTCAGGATCGTAGTTCCATTTCGCATCCTCGATGGAAAACGATACCGGAACGTCTCGGAAAATGGTAGCCAGTTTTTGGCTCAGGTAGACCTGATTGCGATGCTCTTCCAGTTTGGCGCGCATTTTTGGCGTGCATTTGTCCAGATTGGTGTAAATGCCGTCCAGACTGCCGTGTTCCACGATCAGTTTCAATGCCGTTTTTTCGCCAATGCCGGGGCAGCCTGGGATACAGTCGGACGGGTCGCCCTGCAGTGCCTTGACGTCGACCACTTGTTCTGGTGTAATTCCACGCAGTTCCTTCAAACTGGCCGGCGTGTAATGCTCGTGCTTGCCGCCGTTTTTCAAAATCTTGACGCTGACCAGATCGGAGACAAGCTGGAGGCTGTCGTAGTCACCAGTCGCAATGACGACCTGATGGCCTTCCGCCGAGAGACGAGTGCTCAGCGTCCCCAGAATGTCATCCCCTTCGTAGCCGGGAAGTCCTACGTTCGGAACCGAGAAGGCGTCAGTCACTTCCTTGACGAGATCGAACTGGGGAACCAGTTCTTCAGGCGGAGCCACCCGGTTTGATTTGTAGCCATCATACCACTGGCTCCGCACCAGTGTCTCCCGTGCGGCTACGTCCCAGCCGACGGCAACGTGCGTGGGTCGAACCAGGTCCGCATAATCCAGCATCATTTTGGTGAAACCATATACGGCGTTGGTATATACACCTGATGCCGTTTGCCGGTATCCGCCCGCCCAGGCGGACGCGTAGAAGGCCCGAAAGAGAAAGCTCATCCCGTCGATCAACAGGATTTTCTGATTGTCATTCACAGCGAATAAACTCCCCTCAAATCCATTATCCCTGTCCCATTATAGCACAAAGCCGTCCTGAAGCTTTGTCATAAATTACAAGGGGTTTCCGGTGTATTGATCAACGCAAACGAGGGATGATAGTAACACAACAGCAACAGAATCCAACGTCGAACAGCCACCCCGCAATCAAGACGGATTTTCGCAGCAATCTGCGAATTAACAAAAGGCCTAGTTCTCAGACTGCTGCTAATATCCACATTAGCAGCAAAAAACATCAAGGGAGTTGACAAGACATGGCTAACAACCAAGGCGGTACCAACAATTTGCTGGTTCCTCAAGCTAACCAAGCTCTCGACCAACTGAAGTACGAGATCGCTGCTGAGTTTGGTGTAAACCTCGGCCCAGACACTACCTCCCGTCAAAACGGATCTGTCGGTGGAGAAATTACCAAGCGTCTGGTAAGCTTCGCTGAACAACAACTGTCTCGCTAAGCCGCAACTAAATAACTGGATGACGGAAACCCCTGCAAGTCAGGGGTTTCCTATTTGCGTTTCGCCCTTTTTTCCCGGCGTGGTTAAACACACAATCACATTCGCGGACTAGTCATATGGTGTATATTGTCAGGTAAATATCTCGTGTCCTGAGAAAGGAGTGGGATAAAGCGATGAGGAAGAAGGAGGTAAAGCGGCTGTTAAAGCAGCATCCGGAATTTGAAGCATGGCTGCTTCAGGATTCCTCCCGTATCTCCGCCATACGTGCCAATCCTGCCGCGGCAGGTGATTGGTTCAAACGCTGGAATGAACGGAAAAACAGGGTGCCGATTGATTTTGACAGCCTTACACAAAAGACCAAACGTGCCAATGACATGCTGACGAACGTACAATCGATCATGGAAATGATGGCCGACTACAACAAGAAACGGATGGAGTAGGGAGAAGGCTTGGTATTCAAGCCTTCTTTTTCTTTTTTCTTTCTCCCTGTCATTTGTTATACTGGAAAAAGGGAGGGAACTGCATGTGGAACTCGATTGTCAACCTTTTGTTGATCACTGGCGTCGTATCACTGTTATCCGGGACTCACGCTTATGGCAAAGAGGCGGAAGGGGCAACCATTACATCTTACCTCGTAAAGCCGTCGTCGTCGCTTGTCGTCTCTCCGCAGCGCACGTATCCGGGGGATGCGATTCTCATCCGCAGCAAACAGGCGCAATCGGTCACGCTGTTCCAAAAGACGTACCCGCTTCAACTTCTCGGCGGCGAGTACGTCCGTTTTATTCCCATACCGTTCGATACCAAGCCGGGTCAATACGTCGTCCAATCAACTGACAAAAAGTGGCGGACCGCTGTGACGGTTTCGCCGAAGAAGTTTGCCGTCGACTCCATTACGGTAAGCAATCAGATGAACAGCATGCGGCAGAATACTGCACGTATTGCAGCTGACCAAAAGAAGATCAACCTGGCCCGTTCTCAATCGGCAAAGACGCCTTATTTCCAGGATCCTTTTTTGTGGCCGGCACAGGGACGGCTGACCACTCCATACGGCTATCAGCGAGTCGTCAACGGCAAACCGGCCAATCGACACACCGCGATCGATATCGCCAACAAAGAGGGTACGCCCATCGTGTCAAGCAATCATGGAAAAGTGGCATTGGCCGACACTTTGTATTTAACAGGCAATACGGTAATGATTGACCACGGTCTTAATCTCTTCTCGATTTATGCGCACATGTCCAAAATGGACGTAAAACCGGGGCAGCTGGTCAAGCGAGGACAGCAGATCGGCAAAATAGGAACGACGGGATTTTCCACCGGTCCGCATTTGCATTACGGAATGCTGATCGGGAATACCTATATCAACCCTGCTCCGTTTTTTGAATCGTCCCCATTATTATGGAAGTAATGTGGAGGTTTGCCTCAGATGAACACAACAAATGTACCGAAAAAGGTGCTAAACAACATGGTTCACTTTTTGGCACCGTATGAACAGGCAGTTGAAGAATTGAAGCTGAAACTAAAAGGGATCAAATACGGGTTTGTCAAAACGGGCCGATACTCTCCCATCGAATTCGTGGTGGGTCGTGTAAAGAAGGTCGAAAGCCTGTTAAAAAAAGCGCGGGAAAAAGGCATCGACTTCCATCTCGACACCTGGCAGCAAGAAGTGGCCAGGGAGATTACGGATATCGCCGGGCTCCGCGTGGTCTGCCGCTACATTGACGACGTGCTGGAAGTGCAGCAGCTGCTGCAGGAGCGGGAGGATATCATGGTCCACGATATAAAAGACTATATTGCCAATCCGAAAGATTCCGGCTACCGCAGCATTCACATGATCGTGTCGTACACGGTGTATCACGGCAGCGAAAAACGGACGCTGTTTTGCGAAATTCAAATTCGTACACTGGGTATGAACTTCTGGGCAACCAATGAGCATGAGCTGCGATACAAGTACGCGGGAAACATGCCGGAAAACGTGCTGCAGCAGCTGAACGAAGCGTCAGTCATTACTCATCAGCTGGACATCCTAATGAACAACCTGCGTCAGGAGATTTTGACACCCAATCAGGTGGACACGACATTGGAAGAAAAGTTGGAAGAGATATTCTCGCTGTATGTGAAACAAGATTTGGAATCGGCTGCCGCTTTGTATCGCGAGCATGTCAGCGGATTTGAAGAGGCGTTTCAGGACAACCCTAAGTTTAAGATGATTTACGACCTGTTGGGCAAGCGCCTGAGTTAAGGTTTTCATGCTGCATTTGACAGCTTTGAAAAGAAGGAAAGGATATTTGTACACCTATGAGATTTTTTCTTACACTTATACTTCTTTTAACAAACACGCTGTTTGGTTGGGGTTCCGGATCTGTATCCGCACAGGCTTCAGATGAACTGACGGCTGCCGCGATCAACGGGGAGTCCGCCATTTTGATTGACGGTACGACAGGACAGGTTCTGTTTCAAAAAAATCCTCATGTTACGCTGTACCCTGCGAGTATCACCAAAATTGCAACCGGGATCTACGCCATTGAGAACGGCAATCCCGACGATATTGTCACGGTCTCAAAAAAAGCCCGATACGAAGACGGGACACGAGTGTATCTCGGCGAGGGAGAGCAGGTTTCCTTGAAGAAGCTGGAATACGGTCTGTTGATGCATTCCGGAAACGACGCTGCCACTGCCATAGCCGAGCACCTGGCGGGCACCACGGAAAAGTTTGCGGAAAGATTAAATGAGTATCTGGCAGAAAAGGTAGGGGTAACGGAAACTCATTTTGCCAATGCTCATGGGCTGCATGATCCCAACCATTACACGACGGCTGCCGATATGGCAAAAATTGCGCAGTATGCGATGAAAAACCCGATATTCCGTGAAATTGTCGCCACCAAGCGACTGCCCTGGGACGGGCGGGAGTGGAAATCGGAGCTGATTAACCACAACAAAATGTTATGGCGTTACGAAGGGGCCACCGGTATCAAAAACGGATTTACCGATGAGGCCCGACATACTCTGGTCGTTTCCGCCAAGCGCGGCGGGAGCGAATTCATTGCCGTCACGATGAAAGCAAGCTCCAGTGCTCTTGCTTACCAAGACGTGACGCAAATGCTGGACTACGGATTCGCTCATTACGAAACCAGGCAGGTGGCGAAAGCCGGGGACAGATTCACATTGGCTACGGCTGCGGCCAGTGAGCGACGGGAGGAGTTTACCGCACCATCCGATCTGTTTGTCACCGTCCCCATTGGATCCGAACCACAGATCGAGGTAACGCCGCAAGGAATGCTCCGGGTTCAGGCAGGCACCTTCACACAGGAGTTTTCCCTGAAACGAAAAGAACAGCCGGAAATACCCGCACGCCTTCTTGCCATTTCTTCTTCCGATCAGACCGGATCCGAGTCACAGACGGCTCGGTACGCCATTCTCTTTACCTGGCTGCTTCTGAATATCATGCTGGTGTTCTATGTGGTTGCCCGAGCCAAAAAGCGTCGCCGCTCAACCTCTCATCAGGATTGGCGCCGACGGGTTGGGTAAATGTCATTCATACTCAAGAAAACCCACCCGGCATTAGCTAACGCTTCGCCGGGCGGGGCCCCGAACACTTTTCTAGCGGCTGTATGGGATGTCCAAATTTATAAATTCTTATACACTCAAAAAAGACGTCTTCCCTGGAAGGCGTCTTTTTGTCGTGCATGGAACCCTTCATCCCGACAAACACTGTAGGAGAAAGGAATGAGAGTGAAAAGAGAGGGAAAACGTGTGAGCATCGACATCATTTGTACCATCGGCCCCGCCAGTCATTCAGTGGAGACACTGAAAGAGCTGATCCAAAGCGGCATGACGATCGCCCGTCTGAACATGTCGCACGGAGATCATCTAAGCCATAAGCAGGGAATCCGCAACATCCGGCAGGCTGCCGGTGAAACGGGGAAAAAGGTAAAAATCCTGGGAGATGTTCAGGGACCCAAAATTCGCCTCGGGGAAGTTGCCGGAGAAGGAGTAGTGCTTACTGAGGGAGACCCTTTCATCCTGCATACCAAGCCGGTTGTGGGCAGCCAGCATGAAGCAAGCGTTGATTACGCAGGGATCGTCCACGATGTGAAACCGGGCGCCCGCGTGCTGATCAACGACGGGGAAGTAAAGCTCTTGATCGAACAGGTGACAAAAGACTCACTGCTGACCCGTGTGTTGGTTGGGGGAATGATTTCCAGTCACAAAGGTGTGAACATCCCGGGGGCTTCCATTTGTCTGCCGGCACTTACGGAGAAAGACCAAAACGATCTGCGTTTTCTGTTGTTGGAAAAGGTGGATATGATCGCGTGCTCGTTCATACGTGTGGCTCGCCATATGGAAGAAATTCGCCGGTTTGCCGGTGTGGCGCGCGGCCATGCGCCCTGGTTTATCGCCAAGATTGAAACCATGGACGGGCTGCGTAACTTTTCGCAGATTCTCGACGCTTCGGACGGAATCATGATCGCCCGCGGAGATTTGGGCGTGGAAGTACCCTATACCTGGGTGCCGCTGCTGCAAAAAGCCATGATCAAGGAGTGCCGGCGGAACGATTCGTACTGCATTACGGCAACCCAGATGCTGCAATCCATGACGGAGCACCCTGTCCCCACACGCGCAGAAGTAACCGATGTGTTTCAAGCGGTATTGGACGGCACCCATGCCGTTATGCTTTCGGCTGAAAGCGCATCCGGACGATACCCCGTACAAAGTACCGAAACATTGAACACGGTCTCCTCGTTCGCCGAGCGCGTCGCGGGTGATAAGCCGTTTGACCTGGTCGACATAATGAACTTGCTCAAGTCCGAGGCGGAAGTGGTACAATAAAGGGTAAACAGTTGGATAGAGGAGAAACAGTCATGCAAGTGAAAGACATGGTGTCCCCGGTTCCATTTCACCTGCGGCCTTCTGATACGATTGCCACGGCAGTCCGCTACATGCTTGAGACAAAATTTACCGTATTGCCCGTACAGGACAGCGAGCTGGTAGGGGTGTTTACCAACAGCATCCTGTACCGGCTGATTCTCGCGGGTGTCTCCCTTGATGAACCGCTGGAACCCTATCTCAAGCAGGATTTGATTACCATTCCTTCGGACACTCCGTACGAAGAAATAGAGGAACTGGTACGAAACAGCGATGTGGGAACGGGCATCGTTGTCGATCCGGACAAGCGCGTAGTGGGTCTCTTGACCAAAACGGACATAGTGATGTTTTTGCTGCGATCTTCGACACTGCTGCGTGAACAGCTGGAGACGCTGCTGCAGTCGATAACCGCAGGGACCCTGATGCTGGATCAAGAGCGGCGCATTCTCTACGCGAATTCCGCTTTTGCCCGGATTACGGGAACGGATGCGGGAATTCTGGCTTCCAAAAGCTTGAACGAGATGTTACCCGAACTGGATGCCGAGATTCCCTCCCCCCATGACGGCGATCCTTTTGTTTCGAAACGCGTATTGCTGAATGGAACGCCATTACTGGCTCAGATCTGCGCATTTTCCATGTTGGGCGGGGAAACGGGAATCATCGTCGTGTTCCAGGAATTGACGGAGTTGGAGGCCATCGCAGAAGAGCTGGAGTCCGTAAAAAAGTGGCGAAATCGACTCCACACCGTTTTGGAACATGCCTATGACGGGGTCGTCCTGGTCGATGAGCAGGGGATGATTCAATTTGTCTCCCAAGGATTGTCGGAATTTTTCCGCATCGATCAACAGCAGCTGATTCATCAGCCGATCTCGCGTGTGCTTCCCCAGCTGGATGTAAGCGGCACACTGGAATCCGGACTCTCCGACATGAGTCCTCCCATGGAGATGAACGGGATCCCGTACATTCTGAAGCGGATTCCGATCAGGGCGGGCGACCAGGTCATCGGCGCCGTCGGCCAGGTCATGTTCCGACAGTTGAAGGAATTGGCAGAGATGGCCAAACGTATCCATCTGCTGGAAAGTCAAGTGGCGTACTATCGGGAAGAGCTGAAAAAGCAAATTCCGGTCAAATATGGCTTGGGCAGCATCACAACCAACGATCCGGCCATGCTCCGTCTGAAGCGTACTGCCAGCCAGGCGGCAAAAGGGCGCTCCACCATTTTGATCCGAGGTGAGAGCGGCACGGGTAAGGAACTGTTCGCTCATGCGATCCACGCCGAAAGCGGCAGACGAAACGGTCCGTTTATCAGCGTAAACTGCGCAGCCATTCCGGAGCACTTGCTGGAATCCGAGTTTTTTGGTTACGCTCCTGGCGCTTTTACCGGAGCAGAACGAAGCGGCAAGCCTGGCAAGTTTGATCTGGCAAACGGGGGGACGCTTTTCCTGGACGAAATTGGGGACATGTCCCCCGGACTGCAGGCGAAGCTCTTGCGTGTGCTGGAAGAAAGGGAGTTTTACCGAGTGGGAGGTACGGAGCGCATACAGGTGGATGTGCGAATTTTGGCCGCCACGCATCAGTCCTTGGAAGATCTGGTTGCCCGGGGAGTGTTTCGGGAAGACCTGTTCTACCGATTGAACGTAATCTCACTTGACATCCCGCCGCTGCGAGAACGCGGGGGCGACATTCTGCTGTTGGCCAGACAATTCGTGCAAGAATTGCAACTTGAGCATGGCACCGCTGTTCGTGAACTGGACCCGCAAGTGGAACAGGCTCTGTTGACCTATCATTGGCCGGGGAACGTGCGAGAGCTTCGCAACTGCATCGAACGAGCCTTGACGTTTGCGGAGGACGGATGGATTCGCCTTTCTGACTTGCCGTCAAGCTTACGTTCTGGGAGTCATGCGCGGATCGAACATAAACGGGCTGGGAACGATTCGGGTGCGACGTGGAAACATAAAAGGGAACAGGAAGAACGGGAAATGATTATTCGTATACTGGAGACATGTGCAGACAACAAGAGCCATGCAGCCAAACAGTTGGGGATGAGCCGCTCGACACTATACGAAAAGTTGAAAAAATACAATCTGTCATAAATCGTACAAAAAGTGTCCGAAAATCGGATGCTTTTTTGTTTTGTTTTCGTACACTTCAGGATGTCATGCCTGCTTACACCTCCTTTATTACGTATGGCACGGCATTTGCTATAGATAGGATTTTATTTTGCAATGAGCAACAGTTGGGAGGGATACCATGCGGGCTCGTTACGTAAAGCAAGAACATCATCTGTTGCGGGACTCGTTCCGCAAGTTTTTGGAAAAGGAAGTGAAGCCGTTCTTTGAGCAGTGGGAGGAAGAACGGCTGATCCCTCGTTCGTTCTGGAAGAAGCTGGGGGACAACGGTTATCTCTGCCCGTGGGTCGACGAGCAGTACGGCGGACTGGGAGCGGATTTTGCCTATTCCGTGGTGATCACCGAAGAGCTGGAACGAATCGGTTCCGGTCTGCTCGGAGTCAGCCTGCACAATGACATCGTGGTGCCGTACATCTCCTCGTTCGGTACGGAGGAACAGAAACAACGTTGGCTGCCCGGGTGCATCAGCGGCGATATCATCACGGCGATCGCCATGACAGAACCGGGTACGGGATCTGACCTGGCCAATATTCGCACGACGGCCATCCCCGATGGAGAGTGCTACGTTGTAAACGGTCAGAAGACATTTATCTCCAACGGGATTCTTGCCAATCTGGTGGTGGTTGCGGTCAAGACCGACCCGCATGCCAAACCTGCGCACAAAGGTGTGAGCTTGCTCGTAATGGAAGACGGAACTCCAGGATTCTCACGCGGACGCAAGTTAAACAAGGTTGGGCTGCACAGCCAGGATACGGCGGAGCTCATTTTTGAAGACTGCCGGGTGCCGAAAGCCAATCTTCTGGGGCAGGAAGGAAACGGCTTCCGGTATTTGATGGAAAAGCTGCAACAGGAGAGACTGATGGTTGCCATCATGGCGCAGGTTAGCGCAGAAGAGATGCTGGCACAGACCATTCCCTACATTCAATCCCGGCAGGCGTTTGGTCAGCCGATCAGCTCGTTTCAGCACACCCAGTTTACCGTAGCCGAGATGGCAACGGAGATAGAGCTCGGGCGTGCCTTTCTCGATCAGCTGATCGAGTCCCACATGGCAGGAGATAACGTCGTTACACAGGTCTCCATGGCAAAGTGGTGGATAACAGAGATGGCCAAGAGGATCGCCGGCCAATGTATGCAGCTGCACGGCGGCTACGGCTACATGGAAGAGTATCCGATCGCACGCCGCTACCGTGATATTCCGGTATCAGCCATATATGCCGGCACCAATGAAATCATGAAATCGATCATCGCCAAAAACATGGGGCTGTAAGCTCTTGACAGGAGGGATCACGTGATGAACATTCAACGCGCAGCCGTAATCGGTTCCGGTTTAATGGGATCCGGCATTGCCCAATCCATCGCGCAGGGAGGCTATTCGGTTGCACTCTACGACATCTCGGAAACGGCCCTGCAGCGTTCCCTGCAGTCTATTGAAAAAAGCCTCCTGCGTTTTGTAAAAGCAGGGCAGTTGACGGAAGGGACAGTGGAACAGATCCTCGGACAAATCGAAACGTATCATGATCTGTCCGAGGCATGCGCCGATGTGCAGCTCGTTATCGAAGCAGTGCCGGAAAATCTGGATCTGAAAAAGCAGATTTTCGCCCAGCTGGATGATTACGCACCGGCTCACTGCATTTTGGCCACCAACACCTCGGAGTTGAGCGTGACGGCCATTGCTTCGGCAACCCGCCGTCCGCAAGCCGTTCTCGGTATGCATTGGTTTAATCCGGCCCCGATCATGCGCTTGATCGAACTGGTGAAAGCAACCGACACATCCGATGAAGCGCTGCAAGCGGTGGAGCAGTTTTCCCATGCGATTGGCAAGGAAACGGTTGTCGTTCGCGACGCACAAGGTTTTGTGACGACTCGGGCCTTGGCTGCTCACATTTTGGAAGGTATGCGCATCTTAGAAGAAAACATTGCCTCGCGTGAAGATATTGACAAGGCCATTCGCCTCGGCTTGAACTATCCGATGGGGCCGCTTGAACTGGCCGATTTGTGCGGTCTGGATACCTTGTTGTTCGCCTCCGAAGGGCTGGTTGAGGCGTATGGAGATCGTTTTCGCCCCCCGCAAATCCTGCGGAAGCTCGTCGAGGCAGGTCATCACGGAAAGAAGACTGGCAAGGGATTTTACAGCTACGAGAAAAAGTAGAGGGGGAGAGGGAATGAGAGAGGCTGTGATTGTCTCTGCCGTGCGTACACCGGTCGGCAGGCGAAAAGGCGTCTTCCGCAACATCCATCCGGTGGAGCTGGCTGCTGTTGCTCTTCGTGAAGTGACGGAGCGGGTGGCTGTGGAAAAAGGGTTCATCGATGATATTGTCATGGGCTGCGTCACCCCGATTGGCGAGCAGGGCTACAACATTGGACGGTTGGCGGCGCTCCGAGCCGGATTTCCCGTTGAAGTGCCGGCTGTAACCATCAACCGCATGTGCGGATCAGGACAGCAGGCACTGCATTTTGCCGTGCAAGAGGTCAAGTCGGGCGATATGGACGTCACGATCGCTGCCGGTGTGGAAAGCATGACGCGTGTTCCCATGCTGAGCGACGGAGGAGATCAGACGATTCCGCCTGCTTTGGCCAGTCAGTATGAATTTGTTCATCAGGGAATCTCTGCTGAACTGATTGCGAAAAAGTGGGATCTTTCACGAGAGGAACTGGACGCGTACGCATACGAAAGCCATCGCCGAGCCCTGCAGGCCATCTCCCTAGGCAAGTTTTCTGAGGAGATCGTACCTGTGACGGGACACGATGCAGAGGGAAACGAGATCAACGTGTATGTGGATGAAGGCCCCCGAGCGGATACGTCTTTGCAACGTCTGGGCGCACTGCAGCCCGTATTTCGCCAGGACGGTGTCATCACGGCCGGAAACGCCAGCCAGATGAGCGACGGAGCCGCAGCCGTTCTGGTCATGGCGGAGGAGAGGGCGGCGCAGTTGGAAGTAAAACCAAGAGCCCGCATCGTCAGTCAGGCAGTGGTCGGGTCCGATCCGACGATGATGCTCGATGGCGTCATCCCCGCGACGAGAAAGGCTCTGAAGCGAGCAGGGCTGAATATCGCCGATATCGATCTGGTAGAGATCAATGAAGCATTTGCTCCCGTCGTTCTGGCCTGGCAAAAAGCGCTGGAAGCCGACCTGTCCAAAGTAAATGTAAACGGGGGAGCCATTGCTCTGGGACATCCGCTGGGAGCAACCGGTGCCAAGCTGATCACATCGCTTCTGCATGAACTGGAACGGAGAAATGGCCGCTACGGGCTGTTGACCATCTGTATCGGCCATGGACAATCGACCGCAACCATTATCGAACGGATTTAGAAGGGAAGTAAAAAAAGCTTCTGTCGAAGCCCCTTTCGTAGAAGCTGGTTCTTCCCTAGAGGAAGCTTTTTATACGTTCCGGAAAGTTTAATACACTGATGCGTTAACGCTGTAGCAAACTTAAACTTTCCTACACGATAAGAAAACCCAGCCGACGTAAGCGATCGCTGGTGTCGGCTGGGGCCCCGAACACTTTTCTAGTGGCTGTATAGGATGTCCAATTTTAAAAATTCTTTTCTACGAACAAAGAGCGTCCGAGAAAAAGGACGCTCTTTTATGTGGTTGTTTGGTTTTTCGATTCCTGGAGGAACTTGGCCAGCCGGTTTAGGGTTTCTTCGTATTTTGGTTTGAGGGGAGAGGTGATTTTTCCTGGAATTGGTTTCACTTTCATCATCTCCTGTTTGTTGTCCTGCTTCCATCATAACTGGAAATAAATGGAATGTAAATATATTTTTTAATTTTATTTAAAAATAATATGCTTATAGTGAATAAATCAATTTATTTTGCTTTCCCGTGATTTTGCGTTACTATATCGTAGTAGGGAAATTACAGGAAGAAAAGGAGTTAGACAAATGAGCGTACATATTGGGGCAAAGGCAAACGAAATTGCCGAAACCATTTTGCTGCCGGGGGATCCTCTGCGCGCTAAATACATTGCGGAAACATTTCTGGAAGGCGCTGAGTGTTACAACAACGTCCGCGGCATGCTGGGTTTCACCGGTACCTATAAAGGAAAACGTGTCTCCGTTCAAGGAACGGGGATGGGGGTTCCATCCATTTCCATCTACATTCATGAACTCATGGAGAGTTACGGCGTGCAGAACCTGATTCGCGTTGGCACCTGCGGGGCCATTCAAGAGGATATCAAAGTGCGCGACGTCATTATCGCCATGAGTGCCTCGACCGATTCGGCCGCAAACCGTATCCGTTTTAACGGCATCGATTATGCGCCGACCGCAAGCTTCGAATTGCTGCACAAAGCCTACCAGACAGCCATGGAACGCAACCTGTCCGTGAAAGTAGGCAATGTGTTTACCAGTGACACTTTCTATCACGACAGCATGGATCCCTATAAACTGTGGGCGAAGTATCAGGTGCTCGCCGTCGAGATGGAAACTTCCGCACTGTATACGCTTGCTGCGAAATTCAAACGCAATGCGCTCTCGATCCTGACAGTCAGCGACCACATCCTGACTGGTGAGGCCACCAGTTCCGAAGAACGTCAAACCACTTTCAACGAGATGATCGAAGTGGCGCTGGAAGCCGCTCTGCATAAATAAGCAATGAAAATACCCGCAAATCTCCCGACCAGATTTGCGGGTTTCTTTTTCCGAGCTTTGCCCAGGTTGACGTATTTGCCTTTCCATATAGGGGAAAGGCGTTTTTCTTTTGAGTCCGATAATATATATTATGTAAACTGATAAAAATCGGAAAGCAAAAGCCAGCCGATGATGAGACCGATGTCTGGTGTCTGTTGACGTAAACACGACAACATTCTTGACAAAAACATTACAACTTTGCTTTAATGCCGTGTATGATATTGGATGACAACTTAAAAACATTCATTCTTTTTGTTTATCCAGGTTGTTATCGTTATTATTGACGTTAAATATTTGAAAAGAAAAGTTCAGCGATAAATGATTGGTGCTCATCTTCCGCAATAGCATATAGAAGAGATCCAAAAGCCCTCATGTGTGAAAGTTAGGTATATACTCCGCGTTCAATCAAAATGAATTCAGTTCATGAAATGTCAATTTCATGAACTGTTTTTTGATACACCATAAAATTGCTTTGGTTGCTGGGTTCGTTCTCTAACTGAAGCAAACATTCGTTTGATTCTCAGGTTTTTTATCTCCCCGTTCCTTTCTCTTAATCGGGTTCCTCCCTTCTCTCCCTATTACACTCTCCTCTAACCATTCATCTTAGAAAGCTCCTTGCTTGGATCCGCTCCCTTGCCGGCACTGGGATCCTCAAACATCATACCAAGGAGTCTTTTTATTGCTCAAATAGAGAAAATCTCCTGATAAGGCCATTCCCCGTCCCCGTCATCCGGTAAGCCTCTTGTAATCATGGAGAGAGGAATGTCACTTTGTCTGGAATGATCAACGATTTGCTTATAGCTCTGTACCTTATCGATCTTCCTGCAACCAGCTTTTCGGGCAAAACCTTTTCATGTCAAAATGGTATAATGAGAGAGCATTTCACGGATTAGAGAGGAGCAACATACTCATGGAAGAGGTCATCATTGTGGGGGCAGGGCCATGTGGATTAGCGGCTGCCATCGAACTAAAGAAAGTGGGAATCAATCCGCTGCTGATCGAAAAGGGGGCACTGGTTAACTCCATCTATCGCTACCCTACCTACATGGTTTTCCACAGTACGCCAGAACTGCTGGAGATCGGAGGGATTCCCTTTACCACTGCCAATGAAAAGCCAACCCGTCAGGAGGCGCTTGCCTACTATCGTTTGGTCGCCCAACGCCATCAATTGCGTATCAACAGTTATGAAGAAGTCGTTGAGATCCGACAGCACGGGCCCCATTTTCAAGTTAGGTCAAAGAATCGGTTTGGGAAGGAACAGAACTATGAAACTGTCCGTGTCATCATCGCAACGGGATATTTTGATCATCCCAACCGCCTGCATATCCCTGGCGAAGAGATGCCGAAAGTCTATTCTTTTTACAAGGAAGCTCATCCGTTCACTGGTCAGAGAGTGGCGATCGTCGGCGGCAACAATTCCGCTGTGGATGCCGCGCTCGACCTGGAGCGAGCCGGCGCGGAGGTGACGGTCATCAGCCGCGGTCCCCAGCTCTCGCCCCATGTGAAGGCATGGACTCGCCCCGTTTTTGAAAGCATGGTAACAAAGGGCCGCATCCGCATGCTGTATTCATCCCGCCTGCTCCGTATCGACGAGCACCATATCCTGGTCGACGTGGATGGAGAAATGCAAACCCTCGAGAATGACTTTGTGTTTACACTGATCGGTTATCGGCCGGATCGCACATTTTTTCATGCGCTTGGCGTGGTTGTCGATGAAGAAACAGGGATACCTTGCCATGATCCGGAAACCATGCAGACCAATGTTCCCGGCGTCTTTATCGCAGGGGTAACCGCCGCGGGTCACCATGCGAATGCGATCTTTATCGAGAACGGCCGTTTCCATGGGCGCTTGATTGCCGAGCATGTGGCGAAATCGCGGGCACATTAAAACCGATACCCTCTTTGTAGACAAGATTCATTATCCCCTTTAGATGTATGAGGAGTGCACCCGTTAGATAGACATTGGAAAAACCCTTTGGTTCATCCGTTGTTTTCCAAGGGGTGTATTTTTTCATGCCAGATTCTTATTTCCAGAATGTAGAACCTGCGTGAATGTTGAGGATAGTTACTCTGATGCAATCGTTGACGGCCCGTTTCTAACTTTTGGAATGGGGTACCGCCAACAAAGTGCGGATTTTGTACGCTAAGCCCTATTCGACCGAAAAAAAGCCGGTATCCTGTACGCTAAGGACACCGGCATCCACATTCTATGGATTATCTAGCCAATTTCTTTACTGAGTGTTAAAATAGCATTCTTTACTTTTTCAAAATCTTTTTGAAGAATCCATTCATGATTCAACGTCTTAGTAATGAACTGCGCATCTTGCATATCCTTTTTAAGCTTTTTTGTTAAATCCTCACTAATTGAATCACCGTGATTTCCAATCTCCATAATGTAATGTCTCGTGTTAATCACCATCATATTGATTCGATCACGCAAAAAAGTTGAGTCAATTCCTTCGGATTGGAAAATTGGACCTAAAAATTCTATTCCCTCTCTGGCATCTGTTGCTTTAGAAAGAGCTACAAGAGCGTATTCAAGCTTCTTATCTTTTTCTTTCTCGGCTAATGCAACTTGCAAATCAGAGGAATATTCATGAAGCTGAACATAATTATTGGATCCGGAGTTGATCAGTGTCGAAAGTAACTCAGACGAATTTGCTCTAACTGAAACCCACGCAACACTAAATATTACAATAGCAATGATAGCTACCCAGAAAATAGAACTTTTTTTCATTTGCATTCACCCTAACCGCCGTAGGTATTGTGCGGAACGCTAAATGTACCCGTCCACCATGCGTATGGTAATCCTGAACTTTGAAGGGTCATGACATATTTAATATTGGCGATGGGCTCAACTGTATGCGCAGATTTATAAACCCAAAACTTATCTTCGTATTCAAACTTAAAAACAACACCGGTATTAGCAGTGTACTTGTACGCATCGTAACCCATGACTGTGCTAGGTAAATCTGTAGGAGTAGAATTATTCAACCAAATACTTCTGCTTCCAAACCATACTGAGTTATAAGCTTCTTGCCCGTAGTCGCCATTTGCATTTTTAGAACTATAGTCTCCTATATTTTCGACGAGAGTTATTGCGAATTGTGTTAAAATCTGGCCAGTAGGTGTAAGATTTATTAACTCTATCGCTGCCTTCGCAAGATTCCACAACCAACTACCATCACTTAGAGGATATATGTTTTTAATTACACCATTTGCATCCCATAGTTTATATTTTCCATAAATGGCCTCAGGATAAACAGTATTAGTCATAGCATTTAGTTCTCTTTGAACTCCAACAGTATCAGTAAAAATACGAATCCATTCATCTCCTAAAGCAGCCTCGTTCCAGAAAGGGCTCCTTGCGTGAGCAGTTAAAACTCCCACTCGTTCTCCTTTAGTCGGACCAGCCTTAACTGCATAAAATTGTTTACCCCCAGCATAGGTGTCTTTATACACGGAATCTGTAATTCCATCGTTGTTTAAGTCGTTATCAATGATGTGGGTAGCAAAAGCAGAACTTGTTAAGGAAGTAAATGAGAATACACAAACACTGGCTAATAACAATAATATTTTCCGCATCCTTTTTTCTCCTTACTATTCTTAGTTGCCAAATTTTTTCTGCATGTATTCATCAACTTCAGCGAATTTCTTACCAAAAGCCAATGCAGTAGCTTCATCGCTTATATTATCTGCGCCTACTGTAATTAATGTTTTCTCTTCATCTGGAATCGTGAGAATAGTGAACACTGCGGGTACCTCGCCTTTATTTGTGTGCAGGGTACCAGTAGCGCTTCCAGTATAGAATGAATTGCCATTTTGATTTACTGTCATAGATACTCGATCCTTGATTTTAAAAGGGAATACATTACCGTTTATATGAATCGATCCTTGACCTTCAACTTTAAAAGGTAAGTTCTCATCATCAAAGCCTTTTTCTCTTTCAAACTTAATGCTACCAACGATTTTATCTGTTGATTTAGGATCAGCACTAAAATGACGAACATTTTGGTTATGAAATTGTGTATCAGCAGCTGTTTGCAAATATGCCAAATTAATGTCCACAGTTTTTGAATCGGATGGAGTTGCTCCCATCAAAACTACAGAAAATATGCCCATAACTACCGCTATTAGGATAACTGAATAAAGATGACGCTTATTTTTCACCCAAAATACTCCCTTTCTGATTTATTATTTGTATGTTACTGATTAAAAGATTCAGATGCAACGAACAAAAATTACCGTTTCATTTTAGAAATGCTACCACCAACCAAGTGTGGATTTTGTACGCTAACGAACTTTTTGTTACGAAAAAAGCCGGTTTTTCCTACGCTAAGGAATCACCGGCTTTTATTTTGTTAAGGGATCAACTTCCCTTTCTTCTGAGTTATCTTCAATTTGATAGTCGCAGCCGTTTGCGTAATACCAGTATCGATAACAGGCTTCTTGCTCATAACCAGCAGATAAAGAACCACTACAAAAAATACAGTTTTTCTGGCCCATATGTTTATTTATATATGCCACCGCGCGAATCGATTGCGCGTATGTATACGATCAATTCATTGTGATCAACTTCAAAAAGGATACGGTACGTACCAACTCTGAGCCGATAAAGGCCAGTGTAGCCTTTCATTGGCTTAATGTCTCCGATAGGTGGGACTTCAAGAAGCCCACGCAATCCGAGCACGATGCGTTCCTGAACGGCTTTTTCTTGCTTGCCCAAAAATTTAACCGCATCCTTATGGTAGATCAACTTGTAACCCGAATTCACGCTTGGCGTCCTCCCCCGTAACGTAACCGGCATCACTTTTCATTTGACGAAGTTCTTCTTCTGTGAGAGGTTCTGCGTCCGGTTCCATCTTCTCAATTTCCTGCCAGTCTGGCCGAGTATGACGCGTGAATAAAAACTGCAAATAATCAAAGGCTGATTGTCTGGCATCTTCTGGAAGGAGTTCAAACAATTTGATCACATCATCTTTGCTAACCGCCATGTGAACGATCTCCTTTCTGAATGTCCGCTAATTAGTATTAGTGGACATGATTAATATTTAAAGCCAACCGTTGATGTCCGCTAATGTTTACGTTAAGATAAGATTATCATGTCCGCTAATGTAAGTCAAGAATTGGGGGTTCTCAAGATGACAGGAAACGGGATTTCCGAACAAGGAGAAAAAGTCATTGGCGACTTTATACATATACTCGAAACTGAGGAAGATTTGAAACCAAAAACAGTTAAAGAGTATGGTGGGGACCTGAAGCACTTCATCGGATGGTTTGAAAGCGAACAAGTATCTGAAGAAATTATCCCATTTCGTATCGAAGATGTAGCAACACCTACCATCACTAGATATCGTGATGTGATGCAAAAGGAAATGAAGCTAAAACCAGCCACGATTAACCGTAGGTTAATTACGTTAAAACGATTTTTTGAGTGGGCTTCAGCTCAAGGCTTAATTCGCCGCGATCCGTCAAAACCGGTCAAGTTGGTACCAGAAGAAAAGGCAAGCCCACGGCAGATGACCGAAAGAGAGGAAACAGCTCTCATTGCTGCTGTGGAGCATAGTGGATCAATTCGAGATCAAACGATTATTACTTTGATGCTCCATACGGGACTACGAACCATGGAGATCTGTGATCTTGCTCCTGGTGATGTGATCATTGGAAAACGAAGTGGTCAGGTTACGGTTCGATCAGGAAAAAGGAACAAGCAACGAGAAGTACCGCTGAATGCAACCTGCCGGTCCATCTTGGAAAAGTATTTGGCGGACTTATCTCCTGATAGTCCGTATCTATTCCCTTCAGAAAAAACAGGTGATCGTTTAACTGAACGTGCTTTACGACATCTCATTCAAAAATACATGAAATTAGCTCGCTTAGAAGGATTGAGTGCTCACGATTTGCGCCATCGATTCGGCTATGTCATGGCCGACAACACACCATTACATAGGTTAGCGCAAATTATGGGGCACGACAGCTTAGATACAACGATGATTTACGTCAAAGCAACACGCGCTGATTTACAATCCGAAGTAGAAAAAATAGCTTGGCAATAATCTGAAAGGATGAGCAGTTTATGCCGGTTAGAGGAAGAGAATTACTAACACCAGACGAAAGAAATGAACTCATGAGGATTCGTCCAGACATGAGTGAATGGGAACTTGCTACCTACTATACCTTTTCAAAACACGACATTGAAATCATTAACAGGCACCGGAGAAATCATAATCGCTTGGGCTTCGCTGTACAGTTATGTACTCTTCGGTATCCTGGTTGGTCATTGTCCGATGTGAAAGATATTCCTGAGACTGTCTTGCGTTACATAGCCAAGCAAATTGATGTTGATCCGGAAGTCTACCCTTTATATGCCCAACGGGACCCAACCAGGCGCGAACATCTGGAAGAGATCCGTCAGGAATATGGGTATCGTAATTTCTCTTCGCGTGAATACCGTAGCTCATCCCAATTTTTATTACATCATGCGATGGAGAACGGAAATCCAACTCATCTGATTCGTACCGTCCTAGACGAACTACGAAAAAGGAAAATTATTCTCCCTGCCATGACGACAATTGAAAGACTCGTCTGGGAAACCCGTCATCGAGCAGAAGAAAGAATTTTTAAACGGCTGACATCTTCCCTCTCTACATGGCAAAAACAGAGATTAGACAAGCTGATCGATCCATTTGTAGAAAACGGAAAAACACGTCTAGCTTGGCTTCGGGAAGTACCTGGCCAATCCTCGCCAGAGGCATTCTTAAAAGTGATTGAGCGTCTGGAGTATATTCGAGGAATTGAATTATCGATAAACACGGGCGAGATCCACCCTAACCGATTCATACAATTGGCGCGCTTAGGGGCAAGATACGAACCCCATTCATTCCGGAGATTTAACGAGACAAAAAGATACGCCATTTTAGTCGCCTACCTACTAAATATCAGTCAAGATTTAATCGATCAAGCGATTGAAATCCACGACCGGCAGATTATGATATTGCAATCAAAGGGACGTAAAGCACAAGAAGAAATACAGAAACAGAATGGAAAGTCCGTCAATGAAAAGGTCATACATTATGCGGATTTAGGTGCAGCTCTAATCCGAGCTAGAAACGAGGGGCTTGATCCATTTGCAACCTTAGAGGCGGTTATGCCATGGGAAAAGATAGTCGCTTCGGTAGAAGAAGCAAAGAAATTGGCGCGGCCAATGGATTATGACTATTTGGATTTATTGGAGAATCGATTCTTTTATCTCCGAAAATATACACCCACTCTGCTACGAGCATTAGAATTTCGTTCTACTCAGTCAACCGAACCATTATTACGTGCATTAGATACCATTCGTGAAATGAATGATTCTGGGAAACGAAAGGTTCCCGATGGAGCACCATTAGACTTTATCCTGAATCGTTGGCAAAAGCATGTGTATGACGAGGATGAATTAATCAATCGACACTATTATGAGATGGCTGCTCTAACAGAGCTGCGTAATCATATTCGTTCTGGAGATATTTCCGTTGTGGGAAGTAAGCAGCATAAGGATTTTGATGAATACCTGGTATCTAAACAAGAATGGGTTGATGCCCGTACCTCCGGTACCAGACTTGCTGTTAGCTTATCATCAGAAGAATATCTTCAGGAGAGATACGAAGCGTTATCTAAACGTCTACAATGGGTATCTGATCATTTACATGAGCTGGAAGGGATAAGCATTGATAAAGAAAAACTTCGTGTTGATCGATTGGAGAAAGATGTACCAGATGAAGCCCGATCGTTCAGTCTATCTCTTTATGACATGCTGCCCCGTGTCAAATTAACTGATTTGCTTATGGATGTGGCCAACTGGACTGGGTTTGATGAATTGTTTGTTCATGCTTCTACTGGTCGTCCACCTAAAGCTGAAGAAAGACCCATTGTTATGGCCACTCTCATGGCAATGGGAACGAACATAGGGCTGACAAAAATGGCTGAGGCTACTCCAGGTATTTCGTATCATCAAATGGCAAACGTAGCTCAATGGAGAATGTATGAAGATGCCATGAATCGGGCACAGGCCACTTTGGTAAACTTTCATCATAAGTTGGCGTTAGCTTCTTATTGGGGAGATGGCAGTACATCCTCATCAGATGGTATGCGTGTTCAAGTAGGCGTTTCTGCCCTACATGCTGACGCAAACCCTCATTACGGCTCAGGAAAAGGAACAACGATTTATCGATTCGTCAGCGATCAATTTTCATCGTTCTATACGAAAGTCATCAATACGAACGCTCGTGACGCAGTGCATGTCATCGATGGCCTTTTGCATCATGAATCTGAGCTGTCTATTGAAGAACATTATACGGATACGGCTGGCTACACTGATCAAGTCTTTGGTTTAAGTCATTTGCTCGGATTCCGGTTTGCTCCACGGCTTCGGGATTTGTCAGATTCCAGGTTATATTCGTTTGATAAGGTAGGCGAGTTCCCAAAGATAGAAAACCTACTCCGCGGTCGTATCAATACAAAGATCATTCAGGAGAATTAGAAGCAAAAAGGATCGCTTCAGGAAAATCTATTAAGCCACATTTCGCCTTTAGGATGGGAACATATCAACTTTCTTGGCGAGTACACATTTGATCAAAAGCGAAATGCCAGCCTTAACGCATTGTTACCACTTATTCAAGGAAAAATCGAAGCCGGTAATCCTTAGCGTACAGGATTTCCGGCGTTTTTTCCGTCAATCAGGGCTTAGCGTACAAAATCCGCACTTTGTTGGTGGTACCCCTGGAATGTGTAAATGGAAAAAATATCCCTTCTTTTTGCAGTTTCTCCAGCTTGGAATAAGAATTGCTGTGTTTATGGTCAAGAGGTGAACATTGCATGGAGAATTTGGTGATCTGCCGCTGCGAGGACGTTTCTCTCGGCACCATTTGATCTTTGTCGCCGCCATATCCAGCGCAGCTTCCCTGCTCCACTCCGCCGCCGTGATCATCGTCAACGACCTGTACCGTCCCTTCAAGCCTGAGAAAAGCGATGCGGAAGTGGTCAAACTGGCGCGCTGGTTTGTGCTCGTCGTGGGGATATTTGCCGTGACCGCCGCACTCTGGGCAAAATCGATCATCGGGCTCTTCTCGATGGCCTACACAATGGCCGGGGGCGGCGTCGTCCCTGTCCTGCTCGTCGGTCTGTTATGGAAGCGAAGACGAACCGAGGCATTCACCATGGGTGAGCAAAACAGCCGCTTGTCTCCCTGGGGAGCGAGAGTCGGTCTTGTTTCCGGCGCCATTGGTTCGCTCACCCTGGGCATCCTTTGGGGCGTAACTATTTCCGCCGCCTTGACGATCTTGTTCTCCCTCTTGCTGCCGTCCGCCCGACAAATGATCGGTGAATCGGAGGCATTCAAAGGCGAGGCTTGATTTTCTGCTTGGGAATATAGGAAACAGACCGTTCCTCCTGGATGAGGAACGGTCTGATTTTTTGCACGATGGAAATTTTTTAGAAATCAAAGTTGTCCGGGTCAGCCCCAAAGCGCTTGTTCTGATTCATTCCGCTGATTTTTTCCATATCCTCCGCGCTCAGTTCAAAGTCAAAAATATTTGCGTTTTCCTTGATTCGATGTTCGTTCACCGACTTCGGTATGGTCACCACTTCGTTTTGCAGATCCCAGCGCAGAACAATTTGCGCCGGAGTTTTTTGATATTTTTCGCCCAGTTCTTTCAAAATCGGATGATCAAGGCTGCCTTTCATCAATGGTCTCCACGCTTCCAGCTGAATCTCCTGGCTGCGACAGTATTGGCGCAGTTCCTGCTGTGTCAGCAAAGGATGGTATTCCACCTGGTTCACCATCGGTTTCACTTGGCAGTCGGCGATCAAATCTTCCAGGTGATGGACGTGAAAGTTGCTCACACCGATCGCCCGGACAAACCCTTCCTGATACAACTTTTCGAGAGCTTTCCATGTTTCCTTGTATTTCCCTTTCACCGGCCAGTGAACGAGATAGAGATCGATGTAATCAAAGCCGAGCTTCTTCCGGCTGACTTCAAAAGCCCGCAGGGTAGACTCATAACCTTGATCCGTATTCCATACTTTCGTGGTGACGAAAATTTCTTCGCGCGGCACGCCCGATTCGCGTACGGCCTTGCCAACGCCCGTTTCATTTTCATAAAGCGTTGCTGTATCGATGCTGCGATAACCGGCCGCAATCGCCGTTCTTACTGCTCGCTCTACCTCTTCCCCTTCGCTTGCTTTATACACCCCAAGTCCCAGCCAGGGCATTTTTACATGGTTGTAAAGCACGGCGGCATCTGTGATATGTTTTGCCACTTTCGGACCCTCCTGTCGTGAATAAACGATTGCAAGTAGCTATTGGCATTTTTATCATACCATAGAAGGAGAGATTGTCCCGCTGCATCCGTTATCCGTCATTTTTAACCCAACTTGCCAATTATTTTTCCACTTCAAAAGAGCCTGCCAATTTTGTATCGCCATCTTCGTTGATCGCGGTAAGTTCTCCTAACAAGAATGTTTTATTTTCCTTTTTGATTTCTTCCATAATTTTGCCCTCAATTCTGATTTTTTCACCGGGATAGGTCATGGCTGAAAACCTTACTTGAAAGCGCTTCAATTTTTTGCGATCAAACCACCTGGCTAATGATTGGCCTGCATATCCCATGATCAACATCCCATGTGCAATTACCCCGCCCAAGCCTGCTTTTTGTGCAATCGGATCAACAGTATGAATAGGATTGAAGTCGCCTGAAGCTCCCGCATATTTGACTAATTGTGTATGGGGGATAACAGGTTTTTCCAATGTTTCCAATTCACTCACGGTCATTACACGTTGACCTCCTTACAAGGGGCAGAACTAGCGTAACTGACACCAGGTGCAAACTCATGGATGAAAATGGTAAATTTTCGGTGATAAGGCCTATAAGTTCAGTTAAGCAATGAACGTGTTTGTCAGGATGATTTTCATTGGTAATTATGGTGGGTTATGTGAACGTGTCGTTACAAGATCAGCTCCATCAATCCAGTGCGTTTAAAAAATTCTGATAATAGCAATAATTTCTGGGAAAAATAAACACCTAAACATATGATCTTATATCACATGTTTAGGTCTGTATAAGTTAGATTTCTTTTCCATGGAAGCTATCGTTTATTGTCTATTTTTTCCTCTAAATCTTTTATTTTTTCCTCTAGTTTTTTAACTTCTTGTCGTTGTTTTCCTGAAATGATTTTTACAAAAACCATCACAAAAATTATAAGCCCTACGTAAAACATGATACTTAATAGCGTTACCTCTACCACAATACAGCACCTCCTGTAAAAAAGCTCCCCCAGATTTTTTAAGGGGAGCTCATAAAATTATACTATTTTACTTCATTAATCAAGAGACCCTGATCTAACCGGTGATTGGTTTTGTCAATGTAAGCATTCGGTAATATTCAAGATTTTTACTGTCCTTTTCCACTTTTACAGGCTTAAAGTGTATAAATGTTACTAACTCAGATGTCTTTTCGTTTTCTAAAGTAATGCCAGTTGTTTCATCGGTACATCTTTTTACATTCTTTTTATTCAAAGGCTTAGTTGACAATTTTAAGTCTTCAATGGATACCCCGTATTCATTTAGAGTTTCAATTTGTTTTTCAAACAGCAAGGCACCAACGGTTTTGCTATTCTTAACATCCATGCTTGTTTTCGATTTGTTCATTTCCAAGTCAGATGCATCTTCAATCATTTGCAAAAGTTGGTCAATTGTATAATCAGAGGTATCCATCTCAGCTAATGCTTGGGCTGTCCCTACTTCAGCGCAATTATAAACTTGAGAAAATGGTTTCCAAGTTGATGTGCCATTTTTAAAAGAAAAATACGACTCTGATTTTCTGAAATCCGCAACTTCCTTTGATAGCAGACTGAAAAATTAAAAAAGTAATTCTTTAATGATAGCTATAACCATAAACAGGCCGATTAAAAACGTAATGAAAGAAATAATTGCATTATTAGTATTTACTAGAAGCGTATCGAGTAATACCTCGGGCCACTTAAGATACCACGATTTTAATGTCTTGTTACTCTTATGTTCGTGATATGTCTTTATATGGTCCCGCACTTCTTTTATATTCATATACAAGTATACAGCATTTATTATAATTAAGAATAACCCAGTGAAAAGGGCTATCATTTGTTTCGTCATCCAACTTCAAGCCTTTCAAATATTTTTGATTTGGAAGTAGGACTGATATTTTCTCAGCCCTACTTCCTCTAATTAATTTACCAAAACCTTACTGTTTTCTCATCTAACACATAATACAATCCAGTTCTAGTAATATTGATATTTTTGTCTCTTATCTTACTATAAAGGTAATTAACTACTTCTTCATGAAGTCTCGCATCCCATCTACTAACTCGCTGTAACCTTTTAAGGCCGGCTAACTCCGTATCAATTAATCTCCTAAATGCATTGTATAGGGAACCAACGTAATACGAGCCTACGAACTTAATAAGACCACCAGGTGTGATTCTCCAATAAATCCTTCCGAGATAGAGTCCGACACGAACAGCTAATTTTGTACCAAAACCAACATCATTTAAATACCAAAAATTACCATATGCATCCAGCCCCATATCCCCCCACGGCGTCCACATATGACCGGAAGCGTCAATTCTCATGACTGGATTATTAGCAGTGTATACATACTGATTTAATGATGATGGATCTTCTTCAAACCCATGGAACGTATCCCGTGTAATAAATCTACTCACACTTGGATCGTAGTAGCGAGCCATTAGATAGTACAGGCCAGTTACCTGATCATATCGATACCCAGCATAACGATACGGGTTCTCGTTTTTCATCGTTCCTGAAGAAGAAAGAATGTTACCCCACGCATCGTACTAGTACTCAGCCACAACATTGCCATTTACGTCTGTAAGCTTCGTTACATCACCATGCCCATTTACGTGGTAATAATAGGTTGCACCATTTTTTATCATGCTAACCGGGTTACCTTGGGTATCCCAAGTGTACTCGGCTACGATGTTGTTGTTCGCATCGGTCTCGTAGATGACCTTATCTCCACTGTAGTGGAAGTAAATCGTGCCATTGGCAGTTGTCATGCTCGTGCGTTTTCCTTCGTGGTCATAGGTGAAGGTCGCCAAAGTTCCAGTCGAATCCTTTACTTCAACCAGACGGTTTTCTGCATTGTAGATAAAGGTCTTGGCACCGTTGCTTGTCAGGTTCCCGTTCGCATCATACGTGTACGCTTGTCCGTTGACAGCTGTCAGCTGATTCGCAGCGTCATACGTGTAGGTGGTGGTAATTGAGTTGCCACCTTGCGTTACGGTTTTCTTCGTACGGTTACCTACAGCATCGTATTCGTAGGAAATGAAGGCCAGGGGAGGATTAGTGACCAGATCTTATCAATCTCGGTGTTCTGACAGGAACCTCAGAATAGTCAAATTATATTCTTATACAAGGTTAAAATAGAGATTGACACCATGATAAACCCGATCAGCCATAATAGTATAGCCCAAGAGCGTAAACCCGCAAAAATGATTGGTAACTCGAAAGCAATAATATCCCCTATTAAATTAAGCAAAGCCTCCCAAAACGAATCTCTCGGATCTCCCTTCTTCCACAAGTAAATCCCAATTGAAAATAATAAAATTCCAACAACGAAAAGAATGATCCCTGTAACCAAAATGAATCACACCTTACCCTAGAATGAAAAATTAGAAGACACATGTAATCTACCTTGGAAATCGTTGATAATATCTTCAAAAAAACCGGGAGTATAAATTCTCCCGGCTATTTCTAATGTTAACCTTTTTAATTAAAAGTAATTTATAGCTCTTTCAACATAATTCTTTAATTGATTATACATGGATTGTGCTGCACTAATAGGATTTACACCTTGAGAAGCATTATTAATAAAGAAGGATTTAAGTGACCAAGTGGCCGAAGCTATAAATTTTTGGTACCAACTCCAACCAAAAGTTTTTGTTATGGTACTGATCTGTATACCCATTCCGCTTGTAAACGCACCTATCGCAAATACTCCTACAATGTGGGCCCATTCAGTAGTTGTAATACCTCGGACACTATACCTATGGGCAACATAATATTTTTTAAATACTGGGTAAGCGTTCCATACTCCCGAACCGATTATTTTTATGGCTGTCCAAGCAAGTTGTACCCAATGCCCACTAGGATCTATATATTTTACAGGATTATTATGGGCATATGAATATTGGTTTAAACTGTTGGGCTCATCTTCAAACCCATGGAACGTGTCTCTAGTGATGAATCTACCGACACTCGCATCGTAATATCTCGCATTTAGGTAATACAGGCCAGTTACCTCTTCGTAACGATAACCCGCATACCGATAAGGGTTCGCAGAGGCCATGGTACCCGACTCAGAGAGAATGTTACCCCACGCATCGTACTGGTACTCAGCCACAACATTGCCATTAGCGTCAGTAAGCGTCGTGACATCACCGTGTCCATTTACATGGTAATAATAGGTTGCACCATTTTTCGTCATGCTAACCGGATTACCTTGAGCATCCCAGATGTACTCGGCTACGATGTTGTTATTGGAATCTGTCTCGTAGATCTGGGGTGATTATTATTCGCGGAAATGTCTTTTTCCTAACTCGATCAGAGGAAAGTTTATTAAATCAATTGGGAACGTTTATAAGTGGTGCTGATCAGCTGTTGAAAGATTGTACTTATGAATTACCCGGGCCAATTGATGAAGTTACTATGACTGTAATTCTGCTGTACCGGAAGCTTTTGGAGAGAATAGATGCTGTTTTTTCAAATATAGAACACGCTACTGAAAATGCAGCCCTTTCTATTACAAGAGATGCGTTTGAAAATTATCTTTATCTCTTGTATATCCATGAGTGTGATACTAAAAATAGAGCTCTAGCTTATTACATTCAGACAAGATTAATTGAACAAAAAACATTATTAAATAAATTCCACTCTAGATACAAGAATTCTTCAATGATTAAGGATACCTTACAAGCGAAGTATACTCACCAGGAAATTGATGACTTCTGCAAAAAATTAGACAATCGGTTGCAGAGCCCGGGTCTACTTCACCTTACAAAGGAACGAAAACGCGTAGAGAATTTATTGAGAAAAAAGGGCTTACCTCCATATGCAAATTGGTACAGTTTGTACAATGGCCCTCGAAATATTAAAGAACTTGCTGTACGTTTAAAGAAGCAAGTAGAGTACGATATTATCTATCATATACTTTCTATTGTGACGCATTCTCTAAACGCATTTAACGCTCTACGAATCCAAAATGATTTGGCATTCATACAAGAATTGAGAACGTACAATAATCCCAATTTTCCATTGGGTATGTCATTAGCTATGCTTGTTCAAGCCACTCAAACGTTTATAGAAAGTTTGTTCCCTCACAAAATTACAGAGTTTCAAAAGATCGCATTATCTGTACTTGAAGACGATACTTTTGTAATGTTGTATCAAAAAGTAATGAACGATGATAGTCTTGTGTAACTTGGTTCCAACCCCATGTAGGAAAACAACATTTCCTACATGGGGTTTGATTCCTAAAGTATTTTAAATACCCTGTGTTAAGATGTTTTGTCTAATGACAACAACTTGAGAATTTCTAGTACACATAAAAAATGACAACAACATGTGTGATAAAAAATACTGGCTTCCGGTATGGTTAAAGGCGATGACCTCGGCGCCGACGGACCGAAATACTCATCGCACGCTTTCCGCTTCGTGGATAGCTAGTTCAGCTGGTCCCTCACCCTATTCGCATTCTCGTACTGCCGCAACAATATGGTTCTCTCATATCCAAAACAAAATACCATAGACGAAAGAAGAAATCCCCTCTCAAAGATGTTGAACCGAGAGAACACTTGCTCCGGAATGGGCTGAATCGGCAACGCACCTTAGGGGGCAGACGGATAGCGGTTTATTGACCGGAAGCATTGACTGTGGCAGCTGCCTGTTGCGGTGCTTTCGTTTCATTAGTAAAAAGGGAATATGATTTAATAATTTCAACCAGCATTAAAATATACCACAAACAGGTACACCCCAACTCCTATAGTGAAATTGTCTTTATCCCGCGATATAGACCCATAGAGCGAAAGCACCAATGGCAATTGGAATAAATGCCGTTATCAGCAGAATCACTTTCGTTATGATATATGATTTTTCTGCTATTTTTGTAAACAATGCGAATTCCCAATCCCAAATCCACTTCCATTTATCCTCACGAAACCATCTCCAGTTTTTAAGTTCCTTCTGATGTACCTGCTCCGTATATTTGAATACGACATAAAAGAAGAAGGCAACGCCTGAGATGAAGAACAACAATCCAACCGTGAGAGCATTCATGTGTACCGAATCCTTTCCCTAGCCATTTGGTTTTAACCCTTATTCAACTTCCCGTTAGCGTAATGACTTTCAGTTAGTCTAAAACATAATATAGCTTAAGTCTAAAAAATATATTTTCACAGTCTTAGACATTATTTTTAAGTAAGTCTAATTCGTTGTTTTCGGTGAACATATTTTATTATCCCGAATTTCGAAAGTACGTCAGATCAGCGAATTCTTACACGTGAAGTCTGACGTCTTTCATTTTCATACAAGCTACTGGAAGAGAAAATGACAGAAATGGAGATACGATCCCCCTCCCCATCT
>NZ_JBIYSM020000041.1:0-41677 GCF_044759095.2 Brevibacillus soli | reverse complement strand
ACTCTGTTTGGATGGGGGAGATGTTTATGGTACACTTCACCTTATGGGTGCTCCTTTCTTTGTGGGTGATGTTCTCGTCAAACACCATTCTACCAAAGATTTGGAGCACTTTTTCGTTTGGTTAAGGAATGTTACTTTCGAAATTCAGGATTATTCTTTCTTTAGAGCAGGCAGAAGCCGAAAGAGATCGGATTATTGAGAGATTATTATTGCTTTCGTTCTCAAGCATTCCTAACTTTGCAGATACATTTGGCCGTACCTTTTTGGAGGCTGCTGCAGCACGTCAGACATCTTCACAAAAACTACCGCTTTCCGAATGGGTTTTGAATGAAGGTGAAATGCTTTGGGTGGTTTCGGTTTTAGATGCTTCGATTCCATCTATGCGCTCTGAAAGAAATAATTGACCAGGCTGGTCAATAAAATTTTCTATATTACACCTAGATACCTCTTCGGGAATAGGTGGACCACGCTCTAGAGTTAGCACCTATTCCTTTAATCATCTTTTAAAAAAATTGCCCTCCCGTTTATCCTTGCTTTGTATGCGGGAGGGTAATCTTATTTAATACTGATATAACACTTAAAACAAGCGAAGCTGTTTCATTCGTTTTTCGCTTTTGAGTTCATCCATCTCTTTGACTTCATATCCCATCACTCTATAACCTTTCAAGCGCTTTTCAAACATTTTTTGCAGGATAGGCACATGCGAATCCACATAATCATAAATGTGAACATCTGTTTTACGCTCATGCAAACGATGGAGCCGGCCGGCGTATTGCTGTAGAGTGCCATTCCAGGATATTGGCATAGTGAGAAACAGTGTATCCAGCCTAGGGTCATCAAAGCCTTCTCCAATAAAACGTCCTGTAGCGATCAACACTCGTTCCTCATCGTCAGGTATGGAGGAAAGAGTATGAAGTACGGAATGCATCCGTTTTTTACCCATCCCACCTTGCAGCACAATCACATTTTTGGCGAAACCCTTCAAACGTTTGGCAAAATACTCGACATGGCTGGTTCGCTCCGTTAATAGAAGTGGAGAACGCCCCGCTTCCAAGGCGAGAAGTACATCATCGAAAATCTGGTCATTACGCAGTTCATCTGTAACTATAGCAGCATAGAACTCCTGAATGCTTTTCTCATTAGAATCGGAATCCACCTGGAAGTCGGTATATCTGGGAATAACGATGTAATCAAAAGGGCTAATAGCTGCTTGTTCCTTTGGATTAACTCGATAGCGGATGGGGCCACACTGCATCGTAATGATTGGGTGGTGACCATCTTTTCTTGTTGGGGTGGCAGTTAACCCACATACAAATTTTGCGTTCACTTCTTTCAGCACTTGTTCAAATCCGAAAGCGGATACATGGTGGCATTCATCTACAATCACTTGACCGTAATCCTTTACAAAATCCTTTATCTGTCCTTTATTCCCAATACTTTGGAGGATGGCGATATCGATGATTCCTGTTCGTTTGTTCTTTCCCCCGCCGATTACGCCAATTGAAGTAACGGGAATATCCAGAAAGGCCGACAACTTTTCCTTCCATTGTTCAAGTAACTGCTTGCGATGAACAAGGATAAGCGTGTTCACTTTACGCTCTGCGATCAGATACGCGGCCAACACCGTTTTTCCAAAGGCAGTAGTCGCGAATAATACACCATGATCATGGGTCAGAAGAGCATTTGCTGCTTCTTGCTGCAGTGGCCTAAGTTCTCCTTGAAAGTTTACATGGATCGGGATACCCGAATTTCGTTCATCAACAACTTCAATCTGGATTTCATAGGATTTTACGAGATCAAGAATGTCGTTGAAACATCCTCGAGGGAGCGCAATATAATCCTCATATTCCTCTGCACATTCGATCATCCGTGGTTTTCCTGATGTAGATAGGCGCATCCGTTGTGCTTTATAATATTCAGGATTTGGAAATGCAGCAAGCTGTTTCATTTTTTGAATCAATGCGGGCTGTAATCCATGTTTTCGTAATAACAGCATGTTTCTTTGATGTATTGTTACACGTGAAGGAATTGGATTGGCAGAAGAAATACCTTGGATCATTCTGTTTTGCAAAGGCAGTGTTTCGTAATCAGCTCTTTGGATGAAATACTCTACATCATGCAGCTTCAACTTTTTTACGGTTGAGAGAAGATACCATTGGTCATCATAAGGTTCCAAGTTGTGATCGATAAAAACAGTATTGCCATTTTTCCGGGATAACCCTTGTAAGGGGAGGGAGATCAGGTTGCCAAAGCCACCCTTCGGCATGGCATCTTGATTCGGAAAAAAGCGATCATACGAATCAAAGTCAATCGCGTGCATTTTTTTCTTGGCTTGCTGCAAGATCACGAATCCAAGCCTACGTGCAACATATGCAGCGATTGGTTCTTCGAAGAATATCCAAACATGTGCACCGTTTCCTGAGCGGGATCTTTCTAAGATGGCAGGTATTCCAAGTTCCATACAAGTATTGAGGAATGATACTGAATCGGATCTCCACTTATGTCCATCGAAATCCGCTGCCAGGAACCAGCAAGTTTCATCGAGAAGCATCGGATAGACACCGATCGTATGCTTACCCGCCAAATGGTCGTAGATGACTTGGTCTGTCAGCGGTAAAAATGCATGATTTGCACAAGCGGGAGCATAGCCTGATTTACCGTTCTTTCCTTCCCAGCGAATGGCATAGACATCATCTCTACCTTTGAAGAGTGAACGAAACAATGCTATTTTTTCATCTGGAGTGGAGGTATTACTAACGATCCGGCTTGATGGTGCAGTTTGGTGAAGCAATCCAAGCTGATTACGCAATTGCTCATTTTCCTTTTTTAGCCGCTCACATTCAAGCAAAGCTTTTTTTAGCTCCATGTGCAGTTTTTCAAAATCCAGTGAACTTTTGTCCATGTTATCCCTTCTTGTATCAGAAAAAAGACTGATGGTTGAATTTCTCATATCCACCCCATATTGTTAAGTATAAGACGACAAACAAACTCTTGGAGATGATTTTTATGGAAGAGAAAATCAAAGAGTTAACGTTACTGTTACTGTACCTAACCTCTTGGGAGGAAGATGTGGGGTTGGGCAAACTGAATCGAAGCTGGAAAGGCTACCCTTTTGAAGTCTTGAATGAGTTGACTGAAGAGGGGTGCATTTCCGGCAGTATTCGAGCGAAATCCGTCTATTTTACTGAAAAGGGCATAGAAAGAGCAAAGGAACTTGTAAAGCGGTATGCGTAGCCTTCGATGCTCAAAGCGGCCATTCTTCGTCCTCTGGATTTTCAATGATGCTGTATAAATCATCTTGGCGATTGGCGTTTTTCCCACATCGCGGGCAGGCGATAAACTCTTCGTGGAAATATTCATAACCAACGTATCCATGTGTGCATTCTTGCAAATCGAAAATGATTTGCCAAGGTACTGAAAAAGTGTGGTCGCAATTTGGGCAGTAAGATTTCATACTCCCAAACTCTTCGAGGATTTGTTTTTGTTTCTTTTTTTTCATACGCATAGTCTAGTCTCCACAGATGAAAAAGTAGTGAATACCGTAATTTCAATATGAATCAACTATATAGTATAATGCGCTTTTGGTACACTCGTAGTAAAAAATGAGGGGGAAAGAAAATGATTTTTGAAGAGATTGATCAACTGAAGAAAACATTGGACTCGAAAAGACCCTTTCCTGCTCACATCATGCGAAACATAAGAGACCATCTGATCGTCGAGTGGACTTACCATTCCAACTCCATTGAGGGGAATACCTTGACACTGACGGAAACCAAGGTTGTTTTGGAAGATGGAATTACGATCGGGGAAAATCAGTGATAGAACATCTGGAAGCGATTTATTTACTCGAAGACATCGTGAAAGCAAACGAGCCCATCTCTGAAAGAATCATCCAAAGAATTGCACGGGATCATCTTGCGCGGAATTCACCAGGAACACGCGGGAACATATCGAAAAAACAACGTTTTGATCAGTGGTGCCGTTCATATTCCACCTAAAAGCGATTTGGGAAGGATTCCAAAGATGATTGTTCTTCGAGGAACAAGTCAGCAAGTTGATAGAGAGATGTCGGGGGGATTCGTAAAAAGAAGATTACGCTGTGCCGTTGCTGATGCCTGCCCCCGCCATGAATTCCACACGATTCCACGATCGTCATCTGTAATTTGTGCGGTATAATGAGAGAAAGTGAAATTTTCTGAAAAGGTGAAACCCTTGACGATCTTAAGTATTCTCCACCGGGATTACAAACTGTTGTTCGAAACAGAATGGAAGCGTAAGTCACTCCCTTTTGAATTCATGGAAAAAGGGATCTTGTTCATATGCAGTGCAGATGAAAAGGTGATGGGAGCAGTAACGAGAGAAAACCAAGCGAGGATGATTCCGGTTGGGTTCGCCACTGTCGAAATGTTTGAACATCAGGATTCGGAATGGGACGATTATTCCATCTGGATCGTTACGGATCGCGAAGGACGAATGATGGGCTGGATCGAACGTGATGCGATCTATCGTTACCTCTATCGCGCATCCCGGAAAAAGCAGAAGTTCTACGAGGCGATTCTGGCTTCACTCCCTCATCAGGTGACCGTGATTGATTCGGAATCGTGTATCTTTTTTATGAATCAACAAGCCTTGGACTCAAGCGGTGTACAGAAGGAACAGATCGTGGGACGGCATATCCAGGACGTGGATAAAGAAACTTCGCTTGAACAACTGCTGTTTTTTCAAGAAAAAAAGACGGTTGTCAAGGTAACGGATAATAAGCAGGGAATTGTGACACAAACCAATATCCTGGATCAGGGCAAGTCAATCGGTGCGATTCAGATCTATTGGGAAGCGGAAGAAATTGAGAAAATTGCCATGAAACTCGACAGCTATACCAACCTGGCCCTTGACCTAAAGGCAGTGTTTGACACCAGTTACGACGTGATCTACGTTTCCGATGGACAAGGGATCACGCTGCGGGTTAGTTCTGCATGTGAAAGACTCTTTGGATACAAACCGGAGGACATCATTGGAAAAAGCATTTATGAATTGGAGAAAAAAGGGGTATTTAAGCCGTCCATTACGCGTTTGGTACTGGAAAAGAAGGAAAAGGTTCAGGTTATCCAGACAACCAAGACGGGAAGAAGATTATTGGTGGTGGGAACGCCAATCAAGGATGAGAACGGCAACATCGTTCGCGTCGTAAACGCCTCGCGTGACATTACGCAGGAAAGCCGGCTTCAGATGGAGTTGGAGGATGCGAAAACGCTGATGGAAGGGTACAAGCGGGAACTGGAACGGCTCCGTCAATTGACAATGAACGATGAGCAATTTATCTACAAAAGCGAACAGATGCGTAATGTGGTTACTCTGGCCAGCAAGGTCGCAGAGGTAGACTCTACGGTGCTGATCCTGGGAGAATCAGGCGTCGGTAAAGAAGTGATCGCCTCATACATTCACCAAAACAGCGCAAGGAAGGACAAGCCTTTTATCAAAGTGAACTGCGGTGCCATACCAGAAAATCTGCTGGAATCAGAACTGTTTGGGTACGAAAAAGGGGCCTTTACGGGTGCATCCAAAGAAGGCAAGCTGGGCTTGTTTGAATTGGCCAACGAAGGAACGCTCTTTTTAGACGAAATTGGCGAAATTCCTCTCAACCTTCAGGTTAAACTTCTGCGGGTGCTGCAAGAGAACGAGTTGGTACGGATTGGAGGAATCAAGCCCGTTCGGATCAATGTACGCATTATCGCCGCGACGAATCGAAACCTGCAGGAGGAGACAAAAAAAGGAAATTTCCGGGAGGATCTGTACTATCGACTGAATGTCGTTCCCCTTTACGTCCCCCCGTTGCGTGAACGCAAGGAAGATATTTTGCCTTTGGTACTTCATTTCATTCAAAAATACAATGAAAAATATCAAAAGTATAAGACATTCTCTCAGGAAGCGCTGGAGTGCTTGCAAGCTTACCAATGGCCAGGCAATGTGAGAGAGTTGCAGAACATCGTGGAGCGGCTGATTGTGATTACTGACCAAAATATCCTTGAGGCTCACCACTTGCCCGATTCGCTGGTCAGTGCGAAACAAATGTTAACAGGGGTTAGCGTAACTGACATTATGCCGCTGAAAGACGCGATCGAAATCCTGGAAAAACAACTGTTGATTCTGGCTAAGCAAAAATATGTGACGACGACGAAAATGGCTGAGGTACTAGGGGTTAACCAATCGACGATTAGCAGAAAACTTAGCAAAATAGACGGTGTATAGAGTGGGGCATCCACTCTGTTTTTTTGGCATGACACTTGCTAGTGTGGTAATAGCAAAACACGATCAAGGTTATTGGTGGGAGGGTATCATGGGCAAAATCGTCGTGTTGACAACGGGAGGCACCATATCAAGCGCGCCGAACCAGACAAACGGCCTGCTGACAACAGGATCAATCAACGGTAAAGACCTGGTAAGGCTATGTGAAATTGATGAACGGATACAAGTAGATGTGGAGGAAGTATTTCGGATCCCAAGCAACCAGTTTACACAGAATGAAATTCTATGCTTGAAGCAAAAAGTTGAATCAGTTATTCAGAGAGAAGGGGTAGACGGAGTCGTCATCACGCATGGTACGGACACCCTGGAAGAAACCGCTTATTTTTTGGACTTGGTGATGGACGTAGCGAAGCCGATCGTGATCACCGGTTCGCAAAGAAGTTCAGCCCAAACAGGTTCCGACGCACAGGTTAATGTAAGACAAGCGGTTCAGGTGGCGGCATCCCAAAAAAGCAGGGGGATGGGCGTGCTTGTTCTTTTCAACGAGGAGATTTACACTGCTCGCGAGGCGGTAAAAATTCATGCCAGCAATGTTGTCGGTTTTCGTGCACTCGGTTACGGAAAACTGGGGATAGTGGACCGTGATGACGTCATTTATTACCGAAAGCCATACGATAGGAAAACCTATGCCTTATCCGGATCTTTAAGCCATGTCGACATGATTGCCTGTTACCAGGGCAGTGATGATAGATTCCTCGATTGTTCCATCAAGTCTGGCGTCAAGGGAATTGTCATCGAAGGGTTTGGCAGAGGTCACGTTCCGCCCGGGATTGTTCCGAAAGTGAGAGAGGCGGTTGAAAGCGGAATTGTCGTTGTCATTACCTCTCGAACCTTGGAGGGGCGGGTCTTCCCAGTTTACGACTTCCCCGGAGGAGCTCAGGATTTGCTCAACCAAGGTGTCATTCTGGGCGGCAGCCTCAGCGGTTGCAAAGCGAGAGTGAAACTGGCTGTTTTGTTGTCAGTGTTTGGGAACGATCGGCACAGGATCGCAGCGGAATTTTCAGAGTAAGAAAGTATTGAGGAGAATGGAAATGAATTTCCTGCATCTTAGAGTAGAAGAACACATCAATCACTTGGCGACCTTCACATCCACCCCGGGCCATGGAGTAACAAGACTGGTATACAGCGAAGAGGACAGACAGGCAAAATCGTACATCAAACAGGAAATGAGGAAGCTGGGTCTCGATGTGGAGGAAGATGAAATCGGCAATATCATGGGGATTTGGCATGGTAAAAATCCCGAACTCCCACAAGTGTGGACCGGCTCCCATGTAGATGCTCCTTTGCACGGCGGGAAGTACGACGGTGTAGTCGGAGTGATTGGGGGATTGGAAGCGATCCGAATTCTAAAGGAAAGAGGCGTACAACCGAAATGCGACGTGGTGTTGGCGGTGTTTTCGTCCGAGGAGCCAACCCGTTTTGGAGTTGGCTGTTTAGGCAGCCGGGCTCTGACCGGCATGATCCGGGAAGAAGACCTTGACCGGTGGTGCGACGATCATGGCCAATCGCTTAGACAAGTGCTTGAATCAAATGGAAAACAGCCGGAAAAAGTCCTGCGTCAACAAATCAATCCCGCCAAAGTGAAGCAGTTTATTGAACTCCATATTGAACAGGGGGATGTTCTCGAAAACAAGGGGATTCCCATTGGAATCGTCGATCGTATTGCCGCTCCCTCTGAGATACAGCTTACGATTTGGGGGGAGCAGCGTCACGCCGGAAGCACGCCGATGGACCTGCGCAAAGACCCAATGCCTGCGGCGGCTGAGGTGATCCTCTTGGTTGAGCGGTTGAACACCAGCGGTATTAGCTCATCAAGTGTTGGGACCGTGGGAAAACTTCACGTTACCCCTGGAGCAAGCAATGTCATACCAGGAATGGTCGAGCTGACCGTTGACATCCGTGACGTTGACAAAGCAAAAAAAGACGAGCTCATCATGGAATTGGAGAAAAGCGTGAATGACATTTGTGAACGAAGGGACTTGTCCTGGAAATGGAAAATCAACGGAAATGACTCTCCGGCAGTCATGGACGTGGAGACTCTGCATGTCATTAAGCAGTGTGCCAAGGAGCTGAATTACCCTTATTTGCTCATGCCAAGCGGAGCCTACCACGATGCCATGATCCTCTCTCGCAAGGTTCCCTCCAACATGATCTTCGTTCCCAGCCAGGACGGCATCAGTCACGCACCGGAAGAATTTACGTCCACTTTTTACATCGTGAAGGGGATTGAATTACTGGCTTTGACTTTGCAAAAAATAACCGCTTGACATTGCGCGTAGGGCATTCCCATTCACACTCCGTTTTCTGTCATGCATGACTGCATAACAGATTATGCGTGAATGCAAAGGCTCGATAATACAGTCATTTCATTTTTCTTTTATGAAAAGATTGAGAATCTTTGCTGATATGAATATGCATAAATGCATAAAATGCGGCTATTCAGACTTGGTACAGTAGTTGCATCTATATCATGCTGTGAAATGACCATATTTTGTGGAGGTGCTTTTTCATGATTAGTCAGACAGATAAATTCAATACACTGTTCTCTAAAGCAAGCATGGGTAACCTGCAGATCAAAAACCGAATAGGCCTGGCGCCAATGACACGAATTTCTGCCTCAGATACCGGTGAAGCAACCGATCTGATGGTAAAATACTATGCTAAATTTGCTAGAGGTGGATTTGGTTTTTTAATAACAGAAGGAACATTTCCAGATGAGGAATACAGCCAAGCTTATTTAAACGAACCAGGAATTGCAAACCAAAATCATGTTGAAGCATGGAAAAAGGTTACAAAGGCAGTACACAAGGAAGGCATCCCGATTTTTCTTCAACTTATGCATGCAGGTTCACAGTCTCAGGGAAACATTTTTCGAGACGAAACGATTGCTCCTTCCAGTGTAAGACCGAAAGGGGAACAACTTCCCATATATCGAGGAGATGGACCTTTTGCCGTACCGAGAGAAATGACAAAGGACGAGATTCATAGAGTCATTTGTTCCTTTGCTGATTCTGCATTACGAGCGAAAGAAGCTGGATTTGACGGAGTCGAAATCCATGGGGCAAATGGATATTTGCTGGATCAATTTTTAACAGACTATATGAATCAACGCCCTGACGAATATGGGGGTTCCACGGAAAATCGTGTCCGTTTGCTAATGGAAATCTGTGAAGCCGTCCGTAAAAAAGTAGGGGAAAATTATATCGTAGGCATTCGGATCTCTCAAGGAAAAGTAAGCGATCACAACCACAAATGGGCGGGGAAAGAGAAAGATGCAGAAATCATTTTTTCCGGTTTAGCGAAAACGGGAATCGATTATATTCACGTTACGGAGTATGATGCAACAAAACCTGCATTCGAAGGTACAGAACATACACTTGCCGCACTTGCAAAGAAGTTTGGGAAAATTACAGTCATTGCAAACGGAAATCTTGAAGACCCAAAAAAGGCTGAAGAACTGTTGCAAAAAGGTGAAGCTGATTTTATTACCCTTGGAAAAGGAGCGCTTGCCAATCAAGATTACCCGAATCGGGTGTTGAATGGGGAACAGATTCGAGATTTTGAGTTCTCATTGCTTCAACCTCTTGCCAATATAAAAGATATGGAAACGTAAAATATTGCAGCAGAAATACGGCACTGCGGCCAAGCTGAAAATCCGCAGTGTTTTTCTTTTTTCATACCATCTATCCATGCGTGTATGCATAATGGATTATGCACAAATGCATAGTTTCGTAAATTCCGGCATTTCATTTTGGTTTTTTGCTCATTTTATGAAGATTAGCCTATCATAATATGCGTTACTGCATAATTTCTCTTGAACTTTCTCCATGATGCCGTCTCCATTATTTTAAAAAATGTGTTTAATCAGACTTGGCACAGTAGTTGCAATATTTATGATGCAGAAATACCAGACAGAGGGGAGGGAAGACATGTCTGACGCAGTTACCCTTCATGTTTCTGCCATCCAGATGAATTGTATCTTGGGTAACAAGCAGAAAAACCTGCACAAGGCAAAAATGCTGATCGACGAGGCTGCCCGGAAAGGAGCAAAACTAATCGTTCTTCCAGAATTATTCAACACGGGATACCGTGTCGAAGAAAACGACGTAGAGTTGGCGGAATGGATTCCCGGAGAGACGACGGACTGGATGACGAAAATCTGTAAGGATAAGCAGGTATATCTCATCGGCTGCATCTTGGAAAAGAGCATAACCAACGGAATTGTGTACGACACTGCCGTGGTGGTGGGGCCAAAGGGACTGATTGGCTCCTATCGTAAAATTCACCTGTGGGATACAGAAAACACCAGATTTGCCAAAGGGGAAGAATACCCCGTCTTTGATCTGGGGTTTGTGCGTCTTGGGGTACAGATTTGTTACGAGGTTGGGTTCCCGGAAGGTTCACGCATACTCAGTCTGAAAGGTGCTGACCTGGTGGTGTATCCGTCCGCCTTTGGCAAGGCGCGTCTGTACGCTTGGGATCTCGCTACCCGCTCAAGAGCCTTGGAAAACGGTGTGTACGTAATTGCAGCCAACCGGACGGGGACAGAAAAAGGGGAAACCACGTTTGGAGGGACAAGCCGCATCGTCGATCCACAGGGAAAAGTGCTCGCCGAGGCGCTTGAGGAGAACGAAGTGATTACGGCGGAAATACGGCTTGATCTGGTTGCCAAACAGCGACGTACCATTCCGTACTTGCGTGATTTGAACAAAGGTCTTGTCGTTCAAGCATTTGTTGCCAAATAACAAGTGAGTGCAGATAGAAAAAAGGGGGCACATTCATGCAAAAAAATAAACTGGTTTCCAAAGATATCATCCCCGTCCAAGGAAAAGACCGGGTAATTACCGGGATCGGTTTCTTCAACATCTGGGTAGGAATGGCGGTCATTATCGCTACATTCATGATCGGTGGTAACGGGATTGACTCGATGTCCCTGTGGGAAGTAGCTGGCGCCATCTTCATTGCGAACCTGGTGATTGCACTCATTGGGAGTCTTAGCGGAGATATCGGGATTGAACATGGCTTATCGTTTGCCGCCTATTTGCGGGCACCGTTCGGAACGGCGGGTGTCCATCTGCCTGCGGTAAGCCGCGGGATCGTCGCAGCGATCTGGTTTGGTATCCAAACGTATCTAGGGGCGCTGGCGATCAATACGCTTGTGGCGAAAATGACTGGTTTTGACTCATGGTTTATCTGGTACGTGCTCTTCGCCGCCGTTCAAATCATCAACACGGCGATGGGGATCAAAGCGATTGACCGATTTGCCGTGATCGCCGCTCCGTCCATTATCGTCATTTCGTTCTGGATCTTGTTCAAAATGACTGGGATGGCGGAAGCCAAAGGAATCAATGTCTTGACTTATGAAGGAACCGCAAATACAACAAGCTGGTTCTTGATCATGGTTGCCAACATGGGATTCTGGTCTGCACTCGCGATCGACATTCCGAATATCACCCGCTACATCAAGGCTCCCAAAGGGGAAAAAAGCTGGATGAAACGCAATTGGAGCAGCTTTTGGCCGCACGTTACGGCATTGCCGTTTGTGCAGACGTTCATGGGCATTATCGGCGCCGTGAGTATTCTGGGTGCCGGCAACTGGAATCCGATTGAAGTCATTCAAGGTACGGCTTCCGGCTGGACGTATGTCATTCTTCTTCTAATGGTTATACTGGCACAGTGGTCTACCAATACTGCTGCGAACCTGATTCCCGCTGCGCTGACTTTTGTCAATGCCGGTGCCGGCATTCGGATGTCGATGGTGACGGGAATTGTGCTGGCCGGGGTGATCGGAACGATCGTTCAGCCTTGGGCCATTCTGAATGAGCTGTTTACCTATCTCGGCTATTACGGGGCAATCCTTTCAGCGGTAGCGGGAATTATCGTCTGTGACTACTACGTGATCCGCAAACGCCGCCTTAATGTAAAAGACCTTTTCCGTGAAGAAGGCCAGTTCAAATATGATGGCGGTTGGAATTTGGCCGGCCTGATCGCATGGGTGATCGGCGGAGGAATGGCGCTGTATTTTATGGAGTACATGTACCTTGTCGGCTTCCCGGTTGGCTTCATCGCCTACTATGCCTTGATGAAAGGCTGGTATTTAAACAAGCACAAACAAGCAGAGGTAGAATCGAACTACTCCGATGAATACCTCGGAACAACCGTAGGTCGCGATTGGGTGATTCCGTTGGAAGGGGATTCGGTTCACACTGGCAAAACAGCGTAAAAGGCTGCCATCCAGCGTAAAATCGTGCACCATTCCCATGATCATAAAGAAACATGAAAAGGAGATGTTGGAAATGACAAAGAAAAAAGAGATTCTCGTCGCTTACGGGGTTGACGTCGATGCCGTTGCCGGTTGGTTGGGCTCTTACGGGGGAGAAGATTCTCCTGACGATATCTCCCGCGGTCTGTTCGCAGGAGAAATCGGTACGCCTCGCCTGTTAAAGCTGTTTGACAAGTACAACCTGAAGACGACCTGGTTCATTCCCGGCCATTCGATAGAGACGTTCCCGGAACAAACCAAAATGGTGGTGGAAGCCGGTCACGAAATCGGCTTACACGGGTACTCCCATGAAAACCCGATAGCGATGACTCCTCATCAAGAAGAGACTGTACTGCTTACGTGTATCGATCTGATTGAAAAGGTTTCTGGCAAACGTCCGACCGGTTACGTTGCGCCTTGGTGGGAGTTCTCCAATGTTACCAATGAACTTCTCTTAAAACATGGCATTAAGTACGACCACAGTTTGATGCATAACGACTTCCATCCTTACTACGTCCGCGTTGGAGACAGTTGGACCAACATTGATTACGAAAAGCCCGCAACAGAATGGATGAAACCGTTGGTTCGCGGTGAAGAGACAGATTTGATTGAAATTCCGGCGAACTGGTACTTGGATGACCTGCCTCCGATGATGTTTATCAAGAAGTCGCCGAACAGCCACGGTTTTGTCAACCCGCGCGACATTGAGCAGATGTGGCGTGACCAGTTTGACTGGGTATATCGGGAACACGACTACGCAGTCTTTACGATGACCATTCATCCGGATGTAAGCGGCAGACCACAAGTGCTCCTGATGCACGAACGATTAATCGAGTACATCAACAGTCACGAAGGAGTGCGTTGGGTTACTTTCGACGAGATCGCTGATGACTTCAGACAACGTTTCCCCCGTAACAAGTAAACATCTGGAAGCGGTTTCAACGACCGATTTCGTGCTCGTGCGGGAAAAGGACAACCATCCTTTTCCTTGCACGGGTACAGCCAAATTTTTTTACCTTTTTCTGTCGGAAAATTCCAAAGAGTTGAGATTTAGAAGCAAAGTAAGGAGAGTTGAACGATGAGTTTAGCAGCCCAAGGCTATACGTTAGTAATTGCATCGGGGATTGGTCTGATCCTGCTGGCGATTTGGACAAACCGTTATTTTTCTGTAAACAATTCCGAATCATTCATGGTTGCCGGACGCTCTGTGCCAGCTGGAATCATCGCGGCATCGATTATCGCTACCGAGTTGTGGGCGGGAACGATCATGGCTTCAGCGGAAGGGGTATACAATTGGGGGGTAGCGGGCATCTGGATGTACGCCCTGCCCACCGGACTAAGCTACACGGTATTTGCCTTCATTGCACCGCGAGTACGAGACTTACTGCCAAGCGGGATGACGATCGGGGGATGGATTAAAACGAGATTTGACAGCAAAGCCCACATTACATTTACACTCGTCGCACTCTATATTTTAATCGTGTTTGCGCTGTTCCAAGTCGTAGGCGGAGCCATTATGTTGAACTCTTTATTTGGTGTTAACTATCAACTGGCTGCCGTTCTTGTGGCGCTCGTTTTTACTTTAAACGTGATTATTGGCGGTTTGTGGAGTTCCGTAGTAACGGATTACGTGCAGTACGTTGCGGTAGGGTTAATCGTCATCTTCATGGTTCCCTGGCTGTTCGTCGAAGCAGGCGGACCGGCCCAAGTGTATTCCGGCATCAGCCAGCTGGCCGATTCCGCGCTGAAAATGGATTTCTTCCGGGCAGACGCCTTCCTCGGCTACTTTGCTGTCACTCTTGGGGGATGGGGAGTGATTGCGACGTTAAGCAACAGTTCCTGGCAGCGCGTGTACGCTGTTGAGAAGAAGGGACTGCGTAAAGCACTCCTGTTCGGCGGTTGGGGTTGGGTTCCGATTGCTCTTACCTGCAGCCTGGTTGGCTTGATTGGGCTTTCCCTCGATCTCGATCTGAAAAACACGTCGGAAGTTTTTCCGCAAGTTGTTCAGCAACTGCTTCCGCAGTGGGCGATGGTGTTTTTCGCGACAGCTGTTTTGCTCGCCGTCTATTCTTCCGGTGACACCTATTTGAACGGCATCGCATCGATGATCACCAACGATCTGTACAAGGAATACATCAACAAGAATGTCACGGACAAACAAATGTTAAAGGTTGCCAGGATTACAGCTCTTGTGGTTGCGGTCGTCATAGTACTCTCTTCGATAAAACAGGTCTCCCTGCTGCAATTGATGCTTTCTACCGGGGTGATGATTTCAGCGCCGTTTTTCCCGTTGGTATTGTCGCTTTGGTGGAAAAAGACCAGTTCGTGGGCGGTCACCCTCGCCAATCTGGTCACCATTGGAACGGCTACCTATATGCTGTTGTTTACACAACTCCCGCTCTATGTAACCTACATCAGCAGCTATATCATTTCATTTGTGGTCACGGTGGTTGTCAGCCTGCTGGCACCGGATCAGTTTGACTTTGATCAGCTAAAAGAAGCAGCAATGCGTCAATCTGCTTAACAGGAAAGGAGTGGGCCCTTTGTTATCCCAGTCAGCTTTTACGTATATCATCTACTTTTGTTTCATTTACTTGTTTTTGACCATGGTCTTGTGTACCGGTTGGGTGATTCGCGACCGCAACAAATTGAAACGAAAACAACCAAACGCTTATGAATTACAGCAGGCGCAGGAGGTAAAAGCGCAATGAAACTGAAAGAAAAAGTTGCGATTATTACTGGAGCAGGGCAGGGCATCGGAAAAGCAATTGCCCTCGCGTATGCCAAGGAAGGAGCGCATCTGTCGCTCAATTGCTACGGACAGACCCCGCAGCAAATCGATGATCTGGTTCGCGATCTGTCTGCTTACGGTGGAAAGGTGATTGTGACAGAAGGGGATATCACGGATGTAAATCTCGTCAACAACCTCGTAGACAAGACGCTCGAAACATTCGGCCGTATCGATATCTTGGTGAACAATGCCGGTATACTGACACAAAGCCTGATACAAGACATGAGCATTGAGATGTGGGATCGGATGATCGAAGTGGACTTGAAAAGTGTCTTTCTGACGACAAGATTTGTTGTCCCACACATGATCGAGCAGCGCTCAGGCCGAATCATCAACATCGCATCTCAACTGGGACAAAAGGGCGGGATCGAGCTCAGTCACTACGCTGCGGCAAAAGCGGGCGTAATCGGCTTCACCAAATCGATTGCCTTGGAGTTGGGGAAGTACGGCATAACCGCAAATTGCATCGCACCGGGTCCAATCGAGACAGAAATGGTCGCCTCCATCGATGAGGATTGGAAAAAATGGAAAAAAGATCAATTGGCACTTCCCCGTTTCGGGCGAGTGGAAGAAGTTGCACCGACAGCCGTTTTCCTGGCTTCCGATCCCGATGGCAATATCTACACCGGACAAACGCTTGGGCCAAACAGCGGCGATGTCATGCTGTAATAAAAGAGAGAATCGGGGGGCATTGAGATGAGCTCAACCGCTATCGTAGTAGCACTGTACTTTCTGGCTCTGTTAGGCTGGGGGCTTTACAACTTTATTCAAAACAATAGGAAGGGCGGAGGTACGGTAGAAAGTCAGTTCGTCGGGTCCCGCTCCTACAGCGCCAGCCATCTGTTGGCCACCCTGGTAGCTGTGTGGGCGTCTAACTACACGCTTCTGGCTGCTGCTCAATCCGGATTTGCCAACGGAATTTCGGGCCCGATCTGGTATGCGATTGGGGTAGGACTGCCGCTCTTCCTGTTTGTCTGGCCGCTCAACATCGCTACGCGGATCCGTGAATTAATGCCAAATGGCGTAACGATGATTGAACTGATTGGCAAACGCTATGATGAAAAATCTCGTCTGGCGGCACTTGCCATTATTATTGTCTCCAATATTCTGTTTATTGTTTCCGTTGTTCTGGCAATCGGCATTGTGCTTAAAGCCCTGCTGGGCACAAGTCTGACGACCGCGATTATCATTGGCGGCGTGGTTATGGTTCTGTACACCGCTCTCGGTGGCTTTGAAGCTTTGATGTACTCGCACGTATTTCAGTTGGCATTAGCTGGCGGCGCGGTTGTGGTTTCCCTGATTCTCGCTCTCAGCAATTTTTCGCTATCGGAGATCATTGCAAGAGTATCCGCAGACAGCGACCGGATGCTGAATGTTTTGGCGTGGGGCCCCAACAGTATGCTTGACTTCTTCCTTGCTCTTACCGGATTTACAATCGCTGCCCCGGTTCTGTATCAAATCGCCTTTTCAGGCAAATCAGACAAGGATGTTACCCGCGCATTCAAGTGGTTTGGGCTCACCTGGGCACCCTTTGCCGTTGGTACAGGAATTATGGGGATGATTTGCTACTTGCTCTATCCCAGTACAGCCGCGCAAGATGCTGCGCCAACATTGGTTATGAATCTGTTCCCGGAATGGGCGGCGGTATTGTTCTTTCTCGGGGGAATGGCGCTTGTGTTTTCTTCTGCTGATGCGACCGTGAACAATGTCGCTTCGATCTTGATTTTTGACATCTACAAACAATACAGCAAGTCCGAACTGACGCCAAAGAAAGCGTTCCGCCTCAGCATCGTTTCCCAAATTGTGCTGGGTACGCTGGGAATTCTCGGGGCATTAAGCTTTGGCGACGGAATCCTTCAGTTACTCGTTGTCAACAGCATGGTAAACATCCCGCTGATTTTTACGATTATTTTCGGATTGTTCTGGAAGCGGACACACCCGACAGCGGCTTTCTGGGCGATGATTGTTGGCTTGGCGGCCGAATTCGTTCTCTACTACGGATTTGACAAGGCGTATGTCATGTACACCAACTTTGCCGGATTGATTCTGTCCGTTGCCATTTTGGTGATTGGAACTCTGGTTGCCACTCGTCAAAGTACCGATTATATCAGTTCGATGATCAAGCAAAATGTTGTAAGAGGTGAGGACGTTGCCTAAAGCTGTCGTAGGTTCAATAGCCATCGTCGTCGCATACGCGATTCTGTTCTTCGTGACCAAGGACAATAAAGGAGTGCTTCTTCTTCCCGCCGAAACCTTGTATCTCCTGTTGGCGTATGCCTTTATCGGCTGCTTGGGTCTCGTGTTTGTTTTGCCGTACATCCTGATTCGAGAAGAGAGGAGAAAAGATGACGCTCTTCAGACTCCGAATGCTTCTGCGCCAGGTGGCAAGAGATGAAGATACTGGTTTCCGGGTTTGAACCGTTTAGTAATTATCCGGTCAATCCGACAGGAGAACTGATCGCTTCACTAGCCGGGTTTGCCCTGGAAGGGGTCGAAATCATCACCGTTCTGCTTCCTGTAAATTACGACGAGTGTGTCGAGTTGATCGTCGAGCAAATGGATCGACATCGTCCTGACGTTGTCATCTGCAACGGACTGTACGCGGGAAGAACAACGATCAGCGTCGAGCGTGTTGCCATCAACATCAAAGACACGGTGGCGGAAGAGCCGATTCCCGACAACAAAGGGCGAAAACCGCGCGACGAGAAGATCGACCCGCACGGTCCCGACGGGCTGTTCGCTACTCTTCCCGTACGAGCGATCGTCAATCGCCTTTTGGAACAGCATATTCCTGCGACGATCTCCAACACGGCGGGTACCTACATCTGCAACAATACCATGTATGGGGTACTGCGATACATTCAACAAAAACAACTTTCAGCCTGGGCAGGTTTTATCCATTATCCGGCTTCGACCCGAATGTCCATATGGAATCCGACCTGGCCCAGCATGGAGCAGGAGAAAATGAACATGGCGCTTCAGTTAGCAATCGAAACGATTGTTTCGGAATGGAAAACCTATTATTCGAGGGAGGTTACCGTACGATGAGTGTAAATCTTGACACGGTTCTGGCCCAAAAAGGTGTACCGGCGCCGGAAGGATATATGAAGGCTGCTGTTTTCAGAGGCATCGGAAAACTTCAACTGGAATACAAGCCCATTCCCAAAGCCGGACCGGGCGAAGTCGTGATCCGGACTACGGCCACCACAATATGCGGTACAGACATTCACATTTTGCATGGTGAACATCCGGTCGAGATTGGACGGGTACTGGGGCACGAGCACGTCGGGGTGGTCCATGAAATCGGTGAAGGGGTAAAAGGCGTTAAAGTAGGCGACCGAGTGATGTGCGGATCTTGCACGCCGTGCGGGAATTGCTATTACTGTCAAAAAAATTTGCCTGCACAATGCGTAGGTCCGGAGGGGAACTTTAGCAAACCGGGTGGATGGCGGCTTGGAAACACAGTGGATGGAACTCATGCTGAATATTTCAAAATGCCGTTCCCGACCTATAATTTAACAAAAATTCCGGACGGATTGAGTGATGAAGAAGTTCTGTTGGTAGCCGATATCGGTTCGACCGGCATAGCCGCGGCGGAAAAGGCGAACATACAAATCGGGGATATTGTCGTGGTCTTTGCATGCGGTCCGGTTGGCTTGTGTGCCATTGCCGGTGCCCGCCTCAAAGGAGCGAGCCTAATTATCGGTGTGGACGGTAATCCGGCGCGTTTGGAACTGGCCAGAAAGATGGGTGCTGATATCACGCTAAACTTTAAGGAGACGGACGTCATCGCTGAAATCATGAGAGTGACCAACGGACGCGGAGCCGATGCAGCGATCGAGGCTTTGGGAAGCGAGCAAACATTTCAAAACTGCTTAAAAGTGATTCGAAGAGGCGGTACAGTGTCCAGCGTCGGTATTTATTCCGGCCACATTGAAATTCCGATCGAAAGTTTTGCAGGAGGGATGGGTGACCATCACATCGTAACCACGCTGTGCCCGGGCGGCCGTGAGCGCATGGCCCAACTAATCAACCTGGTTAAAACCAACCGGCTGAACTTAACCCCGATGGTGACTCACCGGTTTCATATTGACGAAATTGTTGAAGCTTATGATCTGTTTGAGCACGCCGGCGATGGCATTATCAAAGCGATGATCACGTTTTAACGAAAGGAGACATTCGACTCTCAGGCAGCCGAATGTCTTATCGTCTTTTCGTCGGGTTGCCTGCATTTCGATTCGAACTTGCAAACATCAAGGATTGCTGATACAACCGAACCAAGAAGGAATGTCACCTGGGGGAGGCGGAAAGCATGTGTGTACTGTGTGGGGAATACGTAATGAACGTCCATTGGACGGATCGTAAAAGCGATCGCAATGAAGATAACCGTAAAGTGGTGGCGGGTGAAAACCAGCGTTCACGAGTCCGCGACCGCCGCCATCGATCGCGATTGACAAATCAAATCTTGCGTTACTACGGACTGCGAGTCGAGGATTGGACCGGAAGCAAATATGTACTTTACGATAAAAAAGGGCGTTCCGTCATTGTTCAAGATCTGGGGGGGTTATGGCCTGCTGCCGAAAAGCTGATCAACCGTCCGTTAGACCCGTTGGACCCTGCACTGCTGGAAACCTTGGCGTCTGGAAAAAGTGGAGCAGGGAGGGATAGCCGATGAGCGTGCAGTCAACAAAACGGCCGGTCACGGTAATCACCGGATTTCTCGGCAGCGGCAAAACGACGCTGCTCTCCCGGGTTTTAGCCAATCCCGAGATGAAGAGAACGGCGGTCTTGGTAAATGAATTTGGCAAAGTCGGCCTTGACCATCACCTTCTTCAAAGGATTGACGAACAGACGATTCTGCTTGGCGGCGGCTGCCTTTGCTGTACCGTTCGCGATGATCTGGTCAAGGCGATCACCGGCTTGTTGAATCTGGATCAACGCGGGGAGATTGAACGGTTGGAGCGAGTTGTCATTGAAACTAGCGGTCTGGCTGATCCCGCTCCCATTCTTTTTACCATTCTCAGCAATCCGGTGCTTCAGCATCATTTTTATATTGATTGCGTCGTTGTCACCGTCGATGCCGTAAACGGTGAATTGCACCTGGACCGTCAACCGGAATCGCTGAAACAAGTGGCTGTTGCCGACAAAATTATCATCACCAAAACGGATATCGCGACACCTGAACAAGTGTCTCATCTGGTGGAACGGCTGAGTCGCATCAATCCCTCCGCAGAAATCAGGGAAGTCATATTTGGTGAGATCAAGCCGGATACGCTCTTTACTTCTGACAGGCAGACCGACCCTAATCCGGTTCTAGTTACGCAATCTGCAGAGGACCGGACACACTTTTCCGACACCCGCTCGATCTCACTAACATTTAACGATCCGCTCGATTGGACTGCCTTTGGTCTCTGGTTAAGCATGCTGCTGCATGCGCGCGGGCAGGACGTGTTGCGAGTAAAGGGAATCATCGACGTCGGCGAAGCAGGACCGGTTGTGCTCAATGGCGTGCAGCACATCATTCACCCGCCTGAACACCTCGACAGTTGGCCGAGTGAAGACCACCGCTCCCATCTTGTATTTATCATGAGGTCGATTGAACCACAGCAAGTGCTTCGTTCGTTAGATGCATTTCAACATATCATCGGCGCTAAGCCGAGTCTGCTTGAAATCAAAGAAAGTGTATTGTCGTAGCGAGCCTTGGCCTTATGCACACTGCAGCCAAAAAGCCGTCAGGAAAGTTTCCCTGACGGTTTTTTATTCCAGGCTGTTTCCAGCACCTTTATTGGTTCTCAGGTGTATCAGTATGTTTGGAACGACGAATTTTATGCTGGAGAGCAGGTGCCAATTAGTGTCAGATATCCCCAACCTACCTCTATTGAATTTTACCACCCCGCATACTGCCTGACCGCATCCATGTTAATTCTTTTCTCGGCCAGATCCGAGAAGGCCTGATCCAAAACCTCCACAGCCAGATCAATCTCTTCCCTGGAAATCACGAGCGGTGGGGTAATCTCGATCACATTGCTGTGAATCCCCACGTAAAACACAAGCAGCCCCAGTTCAAAGCAGCGGTAGCAGACGGCCGCCGTTTTTTCTGCCGCCGGCGCTTTGGTCACTCGGTCTTCCACCAGTTCTACGCCGATCGCCAGCCCTCGTCCCCTGACATCCCCGATCCATTCAACTTTCGCTTGAAGCTCTTTGAGCCGCTTCAGAAAATATTCCCCGCTCACCCGCGCCCGCTCGATCAACCCTTCCTCCTGGATGATCCGGATGTTTTCCAGGGCCGCGGAGCAGCTGACCGGATTTCCGCTGGCGGTAAACATATGGATGCCTGTACCGACGTCGAGAATCTCCTGCTTTGCCACAACAGCGCTGATGGGCAGGCCTGCGCCCAGGGATTTGCCCAGGACCACCACATCTGGCACGAGATTCCCATGATCAAAGGAAAACCATTTTCCTGTCCGCCCCAAACCGACCTTCACCTCATCAAAGATCAGTTCCATGTCATAGCGGCGGCACAGCTCCTGGAGGCCGGGCAAAAAATCGTCAGGAGGCACAATCAGCCCCCCGTCGCTTTGAATGCCTTCTACGATGATCCCGGCCGTATCTTCGGGAGGACAGATCGTCCGGAAGACTTCCTGTTCCACATATTGCAGAATCTGTTCCGTCAAGCGGGGCGTTTCACCAAACGGCGGTCGATAGGGATTGGGGTAAGGGATCTTGACCACATTCCCGCTTCCGATGAAACGGGTCTGCGCCGGATGCCCGGACAGGGAAAGGGAACCCATCGTCTGTCCGTGATAGGAGCCCATAAAAGAAATCATACGCGCGCGTTTTTTGGCGAGGGGAACCAGCTTGGCGACACAGTCATTGGCATCAGACCCGGAGTGGCCGAACCACACTTTCTTCGGAAAAGAGCCCGGAGTCATGTTCACCAGCTCTTGCGCCAGGGAAAGCATCGTGGGCTCAGGGGCCGACAGCTGGGAAGTAAACGACAGCCTTTCATAGGAAATCTTGATTTTGGAGCTGATGCGCGGGTGTCCGTAGCCGATGCCTGCCACGGCCCAACCTGCGGTCAAGTCCAGGTAACTCTTGCCATCCTGATCGGTGATGCGGGTCCCTTTGGCGGATTGGACGGCGATCGGATAAAAACGGATTTTCAGTGCATTGGCAATCAACTGATCTTCGGCGGCGAGAAACGGATGAGACATGGGGGATCCTCCTTTTCCTTACCCAAAAAATTTATATTTTTTCAGCTTGTAATTGAGATTCTGTCGGGAAATGCCCAGCTGTTCACTGGCTTTCGTGATATTGCCTCCGGATTCTTTCAAGGCCTGCTCGATCATCAGGCGTTCCAGTTTTTCAATCTGTTCAGGCAAGCTGCCGTCCAGTCTCGACAGCTGTTCTTCCGCAGGGGGTATCGCCCGCTGCAGCATTTTTTGCTTGAGGATCGGGGGCAGGTGGTCAAAGCAGATGGTCCGCTCGTCATACACCAGATTCAGGCACCCCTCAATCACATGCTCCAACTGGCGCACGTTTCCTGGCCACGGAAAGTTCATGAAAAACTGAAAGACATCCGGTTCGATTCCCTCCACCGTCACATCCAGGGCTTTGGCATGCTTTTCAATAAAGTGGCGGATCAATACGGGAATGTCGTCCTTCCGTTTCCGCAAGGGGGGAATCACCAGATTCACGACGCCCAACCGGTAGTACAAATCCTCCCGAAGCCGGCCGTTGGCGATCGCCTCCAGGGGATCTTCATTAATCGTCGCAACGACCCGGACATCAACATCCACCGTTTTTGATGAACCCAATCGCTGAATTTTCCGTTCCTGCAGCACGCGAAGCAGCTTCGCCTGCAGATCGATGCCCATCGAGTTGACCTCATCCAGCAAAAGGGTTCCCCCATGGGCCTGTTCAAACAGACCGGCGCGGTCCACTGCTCCCGTAAAACTTCCCACCGTCGTACCGAACAGCAATCCTTCCAGCAGTGTTTCCGGCAAGGCGGCACAGTTTTGGGCGATGAACGGCTTATGTTTCCGGGGGCTCTCATTATGGATGCTTTGGGCAAACAATTCTTTTCCGGTACCCGTTTCCCCTACGATCAAGATGTTTGATCCGGACCGTGCCGCCCTGCGGGCCTGTTCGACGGTTTGCCTCATATCCCGGCTGGAAAAGATAATGCTGGTAAAATGAAACCGCGTATTGTTCTTCGCCTGCAGGGAGGAGGGAGCGGCGGATTCGCCGGGATTCTGTTTCTGCAACTGCATGATCGTTTCCGTCAGCTGCTTTTGCTCAGAAATATCTTTGCAAATTTCCATCGCTCCGCTTTTCCGCGCCCCCATGTATAAAGGAACGGTTTTCGTCAGCGTGGTTACCGCCTTTCCGTTCGTGGCAAAATGCGTTTCCCGCTGGCTGAGAGTCCGTCCCGTCCTAAGAGCGGTCAACAGGGTGCTGGTCGTTTCATCTACGTTCCAGACATCCTGTACCCGCCTGTTGCGGACAGACTCCGGTTCCAAGAGATCGACTTCGCCCATTTTCCGGTTGTAGAAAAGGATTTTTCCGTGCTGGTCAATGACGCAGACCCCCTCATCCAGCTGATCCAGGATGAGATCGAACCTTTGCATGACCTCGTGCAGCTCCTGAATCTGATGCTGAAGCTGCTGGGTTTGGGTAATATTTTTCAGCGCGAGCAGATAGCATCCGCTCTCTTCCAGGAACGAAATATTCCCGACCAGCTGCTGGGTGCCTAAAGAGATGGGAACCCCCGTTTTTCCTTTCCTGTTCTGCAGGCTCTTTTTAAATTCTTCGGACGGAATCAACTCAAACACGGAAGAGCCGATGAGTGTATGAGGGCTCCCGGAAAACAGGCGGGCGGCAGGTCGATTGAGATCCAGGATGCTGCCCTCCTCATTGACGAGCAGGAGGCAGTCAAAAAACGTGTTCCAAACATTTTGCAGCAGAAGGTCCATTTGAATCACCTCCATACGAAAAAATGTGAACTGAAAAATATTTTTCGGTTACCAAGGGGATGCGGTTGAATCGACGATCTTTTTGAAAAGATCATATCAAATCAAAAACCAAATTTACATAATTCAAAATATTTTTACCTGACATTTCTCTGCCTCGTTGTGCAAGTGAAAAATATCTTTCAGCAAAATCTTTTTCGAATGCAAAATATTTTGCGAATTCAATTTCCTTCTCGTCTCAAAAACATGTCGAAATAACAACGATTTTTTAGAAAAGTAAATCATCTTCATGACTGGCACAATCCTTGCGTTCGGAAACAAACAAATACAAAGACGGGAGGGGTTTCATGTCAAACGTATCTTTAAAACAAAGCCCGGCCATCGATGTCCATGCACATCCGTATGTCGCCAATCGGGAACCGTACACGCCGGAGGAGTTCGTCCGCAAACTTTCCCTGGCGGTCATCCCGAACCGGATTCCGGAACATTACGTGAGGGTAAGCAAACAGCCTTTCCCCGGGAGCAATATGTGGGTGCAAATCCTGATCCAGCGCCTGGCCCGCTATTTTTCCTGTGAGTCGACTCTGGAGGCGGTCGTGGAGCACCGCAATGCCCGTGCCGCCAAGTTTCAGGACTATACCCGGGGGTTGTTCCGGGATGCGAACATCACGGGGATTGTCGCCGATTTCGGCTATCCGACCCCCATGTTGAGCAAAAAGGATTATGCCGAGCTGTGCGGGACGCGAATCTGGGAAGTTTACCGGATTGAACCGGTGATGGTCCGCCTGCGCCAGGAATGCGCCAGCTTTGGGGAGTTTACGGAGAGATACCGCGCCGATCTGGCCGCCGCGTTAAAACGGGAAGGGGTAGTCGGCTTAAAGACGATTATTGCCTACCGCAGCGGTTTGGAGATACTGCCGATGGATGAACAGGCTGCAGCGGAAGACTATCCCGCCTTCCAGGCCGATGAGCGCGCCAAGGCGAAGGCCTTGCGGGATTACTGCCTTCATATCGCCATGGAAGAATGCACGAAAGCGGAAAAAGTCATGCATATTCACACCGGTATCGGCGATGGAGATGTGGTTCTTCCGAAGGCCAGCCCGAGTTTTCTCTTGGATCTCTTAAGGGACAAAAAGTATCTCGATACGAAAGTCCATCTCGTTCACGGGGGCTATCCGTGGGTGGAGGAAGCGGCATTTATCGTGAGTATCCTTCCCAACGTCTATATGGATATTTCGCTGCAGAATCCGTTCAGCGGCCATGGGGTGAAGCGGATTCTCTCCCAGGTTTTCGAGTTCGCGCCGTTTGACAAGGTCATGTACGGATCCGACGCCTTTACTGTGCCGGAAATGAATTGGCTGGGGGTTCATCTGTTCAAGGAATGCTTCGAACAGGTGCTCAACACGTGGGTACAGGCCGATTACATGGACGCGGAGACCGCGCAGGTGATCGGAGAAATGGTGCTGTATCGCAATTTTGAAAATATGTATCAAAAGCAAATAAAGGAGGCTTATGTATGAGCAAACCCAATGCACTGGAGCTTTCTGTGGAACGGAAGCTGGGGTACTGGCAGATTTGGGCCCTCGGCGTGGGTGCAGTGATCGGGGACGGGGTATTCCTGTTGATGGGTCAGGGAATCGCCACGGCCGGTCCGGGGGCCATTTTGGCTTATCTGGTCGCCGGGCTGTCACAATTGTTTCTGATGGTTGCCCTCGGGGAGTTGGCAGTCGGCATGCCCAATGCCGGTGCGATGTCCCTGTGGGTTGAGCGGTTCATGGGAAAATGGTGGGGATTCCTGGCCGGATTCACTTTTGCGGCCGGGTGGGTGATTGCCGGCGGGAGCGTCGGTTTGGCCCTGGGGCAAATCACGATGTGGTTCTTTCCGCAGCTGGAAGGGGGCTTTTGGCCGGTATTATTCGCTATTTTCTTTCTATCGGTGTTTGCTGTCCTCAACATTTTGGGAACAGAGATTGCCGCAAAGACCCAGCTTTACCTGGTCCTGATCATGACGGGCGTGATGGCTCTGTTCTCTCTGATTGGTCTGAAGGAGATCAATCCAAGCCATTTCACGCCGTTTCTTCCCAATGGCATGGAAGGCTTCTGGGCCGCCATTCCGCTTGGCACCTACGCCTATTTGGGAGCGGTTACACTGGCCACAGCCGGCGGGGAGTGCAAAGATCCAAAGGATTTGCCGAAAGCCTTGGTCTGGTCGAGCATTACGTTTCTTGTTCTTTATACGTTGGCGCAGGCCGTACTGCAGGGCTTGATTCCTTGGGACAAGATGACCATGGACAGCTCTCCGTTTACGGCTGCCTCCGAGATGGTGTTCGGCTTTGCCGGCGCCTTCATCATGAACATGACCGCGTGGATCGCGGCAGCCACTTGTATTTTGATGGGGACGCTCTATTCCGCTTCCCGCATTTTCTATGCGCAGGCGCGTAAAGGATTTTTGCCTTCTTTCTTCGGCTACATTCATCCGAAGACCGGAACCCCGGTTTATGGCATTTTGGCCGTATGGGCTTGCTCGGTCGGCTTGGTGATCCTCGGTTCGATCAATCCCGATCTGCTCTATGTGGAGCTGTCGACGCAATTGGTGTTGGCCTGGATGGTTTCCTGGACCCTGGCTTTGATTGCTGCTGTGCTGTACCGGAAGCATCACATGCAGGAAATCCGGCAGCTCCCGTGGAAGCAGCCGCTCTATCCTCTGTTTCCGATCCTCGGTTTCATCGGGATCGGCATCGTCTGCTATGGAACGTTTGTCGGCTCTCCGATGACGCTGGTGAGGGGAGCCATCTGGATGGGAATCCTTTATGTTCTATTTAAAGTTTCCGGGAAGTCCAAGTCGCCGGGTACCGCTTCCCATGAACAAACAACGGTGTAGGAGGGTGCCAGATCGATGGGAACGTTCACGGTAGCGGATGTGGAAGTGAAGCCGGATTTGGCGGCGAGGCTCATCGAAATCCGCCGACACCTTCACCGGTATCCGGAGCTCTCTTTTCAGGAGTTTCAGACGTTTGAATATATCGCCTCCTGCCTGAAAGGGTGGGGGATTCCCTATCGTCAGGTGGGCGAAACAGGCATTGCCGTGGATATCATCGGTGAAAAAGGGGAGGGGCCCCACATCGGCATCCGGGCCGATATCGATGCCCTTCCGATTGAGGAGAAAACGGGGCTGCCTTATGCCTCGTGCCACCCCGGCGTGATGCACGCCTGTGGCCATGATGGGCATACGGCGATTCTGCTGGGAACCGCCTATCAGTTATATCATCGGAGAAAGGAATGGGCTGGTCGCGTACGCTGCATTTTCCAACCGGGGGAAGAAGCCGATGGTGCGGCCCAGCGGATGATCGATCAGGGGGTGTTGGAACATCCCCGTATAGACGGCATGCTGGGGCTGCATCTATGGCCCCATTTGCCCCACGGAACGGTCGGGGTGAAATACGGGGCGGTGACCGCTTCCTGCGATGATTTCGTCATTGAAATTGAAGGAAAAGGAGGCCACAGTGCCAGGCCTCACCAAAGCGTGGATGCGATTGCCATCAGCGCTCAGGTTTTGCAGGCACTTTCCGTGCTGGTCACCAAAGGGAATAATCCGGTGGATCCGGTGGTGGTCCATGTCGGCAAAATTCAGGGAGGGACTGCCAGCAACGTGGTAGCGGACCGCGTGGTGATGGAAGGGACGGCCCGGGCGGTAGCGTTGGAAACCCGCCGGAAGCTGAAGAGCCAACTGATTCAATGGGCGGAGAGCATCGCTGCTTCCTTCGGAGGAAAGGCCACGGTCCAATACACCGAGGGACACCCTCCGGTGATCAACGATGAACGGATGACCCGCGCCTTGGAGGAAAGTGCCGCAGAAATTCTCGGTCCGGGTTCGGTTCGACTCCTGAAGGAGCCGTCGATGGGGGCCGATGATTTCGGCGCGTTTGCGGAAAAGGTCCCGAGCACGTATTTCCGCTTAGGCGTTGGCCAGGAGGGCAGGCCGGTGTACGATCTTCATCACCCGCAGTTTCAGTTTGATGATTCCATTATCCCAATCGGGGTGAAGGTTTTGGTCTGGACAGTTTTAAGCAGGCTGCAAAAAGGAGCGGAGACAGGATGCTAACCAAAGAACAGGTATTGGAAATGGTAGAAAAGGAAAACATTGAGTTTATTCGCGTGGAATTTCTGGATTATGCCGGCGTGACCCGGGGGAGGACGGTCCGGCCCGGACAGCTGAAGGATGCGCTGGAAAAAGGGATTAACTTCAGTACGGCGATCATGAGTTTTGATGTGTTTGACGAATACATTCCCAATCCGACGTATGGGCCAAACGACGGGGACTTTTTCGCCGTGCCCGATCCGAGTACGTTTGCCATTCTTCCTTACCGCAAAAATACGGCGCGCATGCTGTGCGATCTTGTGGATGTGAACGGAGACCCCTGGCCTGGCTGCCCGCGAAGTGCCCTGAAGCGCCTGCTGAATGAGGTGGAATCCCTGCTCGGCGGGAAGATGTTCATGGCGTTTGAGCAGGAGGCTTATTTATTGAAGGAAGTCGATGGGCAGCTGGTGCCGGCTGACCGCAGCCACTGTTTCTCCATCGAAGGGGCGGATATCCAGGAAGATTTTATCCATCGCTTTGTTCATTCTCTTGAGGCCATGGGTGTGCAAACCGAGCAGATCTCCAGCGAGTATGGCCCCGGCCAACTGGAGGTCAACTTAAAATATGCTGCGGCCCTGAAAGCGGCTGATGATCAGGTTACATTCATGCACTTGTTCAAGCATATTGCCCGGGATCAGGGGATGGTCGGGACTTTGATGCCGAAGCCGTTCCAGCATCTGGCGGGGAGCGGACTGCATGTGCATATCAGCTTATATGATCATGCGGGGGACAATCTGTTTGAGGATCCGACGGACCAACGGGGCTTGGACATGTCGGAGAAAGCCTACCATTTTATCGGCGGATTGCTGAAGCATGCGCCTTCGCTGATTGCCATCGGGGCCCCGAGCATCAACTCGTATAAGCGCATGCAGCCCGGCTCTTGGGCGCCGGCGCATGTCTGCTACGGGGCAGGAAACCGTTCCGTTCTGGTGCGCATTCCGGAAAAGCGCAGATCAAGGCGCTTCGAATATCGGGGCGCAGATGGTACCTGCAATCCTTACCTGCTGGCGGCATGCCTGGTAGCGGCCGGCCTGGACGGCATCCAGAACCGCATCGATCCGGGTGAGCCCGCCGATTTCGATGTCAGCAAACTGAACGAGCAGCAGCTAAAGGAACGGGGCATTGGCTGGGTGCCCAGAAGTCTGAGCCAAGCGATCGACTATCTGGCGGAGGATACCATCCTGGCGGAAACCATCGGGCGCTCCATCTGGGAGGAATTCATCAAAATCAAACGGACGGAGTGGGATAAGTACTCCCGGTACGTCAGCGATTGGGAACGGGCCGTATTTACGTCGCGGTTTTAGAGCGCCTGTCGCTTCCCGATACAACATCTTGGTACTCTCGATAACGCAAAAAAACCGGCCGCTTTGGCCGGATGGGTTTTCTTACCAATCTTGCTGCTGAATCGGCTGTTGATGGCAATACTCGTATGGATTGGGGGCATCAGCACATGGTTGATAGCCTTGCCCCTGACCTTGATGACAGCCTAGGGGAGGGCCGATGAAGGTCGTGCTCCGAATGGGTGCAAGCGTATTTTTTACTTTGGCCTCATTCAGGCAGTATGTGTAAGCCAATACTTCACTTGGCGTCAATCTCAGGAGATCGGATCCTAAGATGACTTCGGGGATTGGGGCATTGAAGATGGCGAGCAGATGCGTGTTCTCTCTGGTTCCGATCTCCCAGTGCCAGACAAGCTCTGCAGCATTCTGATGGTAATGAGGCTCCACGACATTGCCCGTACTGAGAAAGATGTCCAGCAGAGACACATGATCCAGCGTATTCAACTGTTGGGTGGAGAGGACATTGATGTAGTTTTGATGATCCTTTTGGACGAGCAAGTTATTGTTTACGTCATCAAAGAACTGTGCAAAAGGAGATTTGTAATCCATATACAAAGTCATGTTGCATTCCATCCCGTTTCCCTTGGAATTTGACTACGAGATATGCTTATGTGACTCAGGATAGGGAAGTTCGCCCAGATCCAGCGTTCCCAAGCTGCGCAAGCTCCCGGAGGAGGCTAGAAAAAAGAAAAATTTGAAAGTCAGCATGCTTTCCATAAGTTGTAACCCTTGAGAAATTGAGGGTTTTTTTGTTTTTTTAAGTTTTGATGGGAGAGAGAAATTGTTATGCTACACTGAAAAAAACGCCAAGGAGAAAGAGTGGATAAGGGGAAAGTAACCATTACGATTACGCAAGATAACAAAGCTGGACTACAAAGGAGGATTTATCACTGCGGTTGATAGAATAAAGGGGAACGAAAAAAACAACTGGTCGGTGTAAATGGTGAGGCAAGGGATGATCGAGAGGAGAGGACAAAATTGAAACGTGTGGGACTATCTTGGAGCGGCGGCAAAGATGCGACGATGGCACTCGATAAACTGATCAAACAGGGTTGCGAGGTAAGTTGCCTGATGACAGCGGTTCCAATGAATTCGGATCGAAATTATTGGCATAGTGTAAAACTAAGTCTCCTTGAGGAACAAGCGAAAGCTCTGTCCATCCCTCTTGTACAAATCAGTTGTACGGAAGAAAAGTACTCGGAAGCGTATGTTCAGGGGCTGGGAAACCTGAAAGAACAGTACAATCTTGACGCAGTTGCGTACGGTGACTTGTACATAGAAGGGCATAGAGAGTGGGGCGAGGCTGTAACAAAAGCGGCAGGACTTGAGGCTCTTTATCCGCTTTGGTTGAAGAAGGAGCAAGCACCTCAAGCGCTCGTTGAATTCGTGGCGTCGGGATATAAAGCGGTCATTATTATGACCTATAACGGGAAGTTATCGACAGATTGGTTAGGTCGAGAATTGGATCAATCATTTTGCGAAGACATTCAGAAGGTTTACTCTTGTCCGATGGGTGAAGGCGGAGAGTACCATACGTTTGTCTACGACGGGCCTCTTTTCCAGAGAAAAATTGAATTGAAACTAGGTGAGATTGTCCCCATGACAGTCACTCATCGAGTCGAGATCATAGATTTTCATACCAAATGTAAATAATTTTTTATCTCAGCCTCACAATGCTTGCCCATCACACCGGTGTTCTTACACTTCCGTACACTTCACGACTTCCTCTAGGGAAGCATGACAAGTAAAATGGTATGACATGAAACATCGCGCATACCACCTATGATCGAAGGAGGACGCAAGCATGTCCAAACGACTACGCGATATCCCATTCTCGGTGCTCGATTTGGCCCCAATCGTGGTTGGCGGTACGCCCGCTCAATCTTTCCGAAACAGTCTGGATCTTGCCCAGCATGCTGAAAAATGGGGCTACCACCGCTACTGGCTTGCTGAACACCACAATATGACCGGGATCGCCAGCTCGGCGACATCCGTCGTGATTGGATACATCGCAGGTGGAACTTCCACCATCCGTGTAGGTTCCGGCGGGATTATGCTGCCGAATCATGCACCGCTCGTGATTGCGGAACAGTTCGGTACGCTGGAATCTCTGTATCCGGGACGGATTGACCTCGGTCTGGGCCGCGCACCTGGATCCGATCAGGTGACGATGCGTGCCCTGCGTCGCGACCCAAGCAGACATGGTGAGGACTTCCCTGAACTGCTGGATGAACTGCGCTATTATCTGAATCCGCCCGTGGATCCGCATACCATGCCGGTACGGGCGATTCCCGGTGAAGGCCTGAACATCCCCATCTGGCTGTTGGGTTCGAGTGGTTTTAGCGCGCAGTTGGCTGGTCAGTTGGGTCTGCCATTTGCGTTTGCCAGTCATTTCTCGCCGAATCATACCCTGCCTGCACTGGAGCTGTATCGCAATCATTTCCGTCCTTCCGAGGTGCTAGATGAGCCGTACGCCATGGTTTGTGTCAATGTCATTGCGGCCGATACGGACGAGACAGCCCGCTGGCTTGCTACCTCGATGCAGCAGCAATTCCTCGCTCTTGTACGCGGTCGACCAGGTCAGCTAAAACCACCGGTGGAAGACATGGACGCCCTGTGGAACGAGTACGAAAAGGCTGCTGTTCAACAGCAGTTGCGCTACACGTTTACCGGCAGTCAGGAGACCGTTGCGAAACAACTGCAATCGTTGCTGGATGAAACCCAGGCGGACGAGATCATGGTCAATGCCAATATTTTTGACCACCAGGCAAGACTGCGCTCGTTTGAACTGGTGTCCCAGATTGTCGGGTCATAAGGTAAAAACGGAGGTATCATGTCAGATTTGCGGTGAAACCCTTGAGAAATCAGGGGTTTTTTTTATGGTTATCCTTATTTTGTTTTTTCTGATCGGATTACCGCTAGTAATCGTAGGACTTTTTAGAAAGAGTAAGACATTGGAAAATAATCGGCATGATAGTAATAGGGCTGTCATTCATTATGACATTTACCCTTTGGATGGCATTATCGAACATGTGATTGGAACCGAAAAAATTGCCAATATTTGCTCATTGATCCTGGTGCCTCTGATTTGGAAAAATAAAGATGGGAGTTCGTTCCCATCCAGATTCTAGGAAAATTGATCTTGGGGATTTGAGGCAGCCAAATGGTGCAGACGGTTGTCTCCTTTTTTGTACAAACTAGAAAAAAAAGGCCTAGCCAAGAAGGCTAGGTGAAACATGAACCAAAGTCTAGCTACATCCATTATTGAGTTTCGAGCATCACGCTTCAAGAGGTAATTTTTTCATATCTCAGAAAGGAAAGCAACATCGTAAACTGGCAAGATTTTATTGTCAAAATGTCGAATTGGATTTGATATAGTAGTACTACTAGGACTCAAGAATCTTTTTGAGCCCGATGCCGACCTAATAATGCAGATGGGTCGGCGCTTTTTTTTTTCACTCCCTTGGCAATCTCAGATTATCTGTTGACATTATTTTTTCTCTGAAATATTCTGAATCATATGAATAAATATGCAAGATTACGACAACATGCAAGGAGAGATCATATGAACAAGGGCATTGCGGTATTGACAAGTCTTTCGTTATGTTTCGGTATATTGACGGGCTGCAGCTCGACAACGCAGGAGGCTTCCAAACAACAGCAAACCCCGGCAAACAACTCTACCTCGCCCTCGTCAGAGACAGCAAAAACGGAACCGATGGTACTGCATTGGAGCATCAATAGCGAACCTCCGTCGCTAGACCCCGGAATTGCCACGGATGCCGATTCGTTTGACATGATCTATGCCTGTTTTGAAGGCTTGACCAGCTACGATCTGAAAGGGCAGCTGACCAACGCGACAGCGGAGAGCTATGAAAATTCGCCTGACTTTAAAAAGTTTACATTTAAGATTCGCAAGGACGCCAAGTGGAGCAACGGTGATCCGGTAACGGCCCACGATTTTGAATACGCCATCAAGCGGAATCTGGATCCGAAAACGGCTTCGGAGTATGCCTACCAACTCTATTACATAAAAGGCGGGGAAGAATTCAATACCGGCAAGGGCAAGGCAGAAGACGTTGGTGTAAAGGCTCTGGATGATTATACGGTGGAGTTTACGCTTAAATCGCCGACACCGTTCTTCCGTGAGCTTACCTTTTTCCCCACACTGTTCCCGCTTCACCGGAAAACGGTTGAGGGCAACCCTCATTGGGCAGCCGAAGCGAAAACCATCGTCGGCAACGGTCCCTTCAACATGGAAACCTGGGAGCACAAGAGCAAGATCGTCTTTGTGAAGAATCCAAATTACTGGGACAAAGACAACGTGAAGCTGGATCGACTCGAGATCGCCATCATCGAAGACAACAATACGGCATTTTCCATGTTTGAAGGCGGAGAGATCGATTGGGGCGGGTATCCTGCATCCACACTTCCGCCGGATGCCATTCCGAAGCTGAAAGAGGAAGGCAAGCTGATGGTCGCCGACAACCCGGGTACGCAATCCGTCGTGTTCAACACGGAAAAGCCGCCTTTCTCCAACAAGAAAATCCGTCAGGCCTTCGCCTACGCGATGAACCGCCAGGAAATCATCGACAACATCCTGCAGACAGGCGTTCCGCCGGCGTACGGCTGGGTGCCAACCTCCATGGGTCTAAAATCAGACGGCTACTTCCGCGAGGACGCTGAAAAGGCAAAGCAGCTATTGGCCGAGGGCATGAAAGAGCTGGGATTGACCCAGTTTCCGACGGTCACCTATACATTTGACACAACCGATGTCAACAAAAAGGTAGCCGAGGCGCTGCAGGATCAGTGGCGCAAAACCCTTGGCGTCGAAGTGAAGCTGTACACGGCAGAGTTAAAAGTATACAGAGACATGCGGTCCCAGGGGAATTTTGACTTGATTCGATTCCAATGGGGGGCAGACTTTAACGATCCGATCAACTTTTTGGAGATGTTCCGAGACAAGACCGGGGGCAACAACCATCCGAACTGGGAGAACGCCAAGTTTAAAGAGTTGATCGACAAGAGCTATCAGGAACCCGATCTGGAAAAACGAAAACAGATTCTGTTGGAGGCGGAAACAATTCTCATGGACGAAATGCCGCTGGCTCCCCTGAACTTCCGCGGCAACCCGTACGTGAAGAACGACAAGGTGAAGGATTTCATCATCTTCCCGCTTGGTGGCGCTTACTTCAAATACACCTCTGTGGTGAAGTGATTTCAACAACACTTGAAACATTCAAGCCCTCGTCGGTTGCCGGTTGGCAAACCCGAGGGCTTTGTTTCATTTTTAATAAAAATTTATCACTCCAAATATGTACAGATCGTTAGAACTATTTTGTAAACGATAAAAAATGTAAAAATATGAAAATATTACCAAGGTGGTTTTCGCAACATCCTAGAAATCTTACGTAACGTCGAAAGGAGGTTGTTTTCTTGAAACGAGCAGCTTTCACAGTTTTGACAGGCATTTTGTTGCTGACCACACCCGGATTGGTTTCGGCCAACCCCGGCCCGACAGGAACGACCGAATACCGCCTGCCTGGATTGAAAAGTCAGGCGGAAATTATCGTCGACCGCTGGGGAGTGCCTCACATCTACGCTTCCAGCCAGGAGGATGCCTTTTTCGTTCAGGGCTTTAATGTCGCCAGGGACCGTCTGTGGCAAATCGATCTATGGCGGAAGCGGGGATTGGGTGAATTGTCCGATGTATTGGGTCCCGAATATGTAGAACAGGATCGGGCCGCTCGGCTGTTCCTTTATCGTGGGGACATGAAAAAGGAGTGGAAAGCATACGGCCCAGAGACACAGAAAATCGTCACATCTTTCGTCAATGGAATCAACGCCTACGTGGAAAAAGCCTGGGAAAATCCGGAGCTGATTCCGGAAGAGTTTCGGATCCTCGGCTACAAGCCGTCCAAGTGGTCACCGGAGGATGTCGTGCGAATCCGCAGTCACGGGCTGACGAGAAATGTGAAAAACGAAGTGGCCCGGGCACGGACGATTAGTCAATTTGGCAACGATATTGAGGTGATTCGCCAGCGGCTGGAACCGGAATGGGAGATGCAAATTCCCGAGGGAGTAGATTACGACGATATCCCCAAAGACATACTCAAGGTATACGACCTGGCCACTCAGGGAGTTGTGTTTGATCAGGCTGCAAAAACGTTAAAGCGAACGAGTCTGGTGGAAGACCTGCACCAACAGGCCAATATTGGCAGCAACAACTGGGTAGTAAGCGGGTCGCGTACGGAGACCGGGCGGCCCATTTTGGCTAACGACCCTCACCGGTCGTTGTCACTGCCTTCCTTGCGCTACATCGCCCACTTGTCCGCGCCGGGCATGGATGTAATCGGAGCAGGCGAACCGATTTTACCAGGTATCTCGATCGGCCATAACGGAAAAATCGCCTTTGGATTAACGATTTTCGCCATCGACCAAGAGGACCTGTACGTTTACAAAACGAATCCAAAAAATCCGTCGGAGTACTGGTATAAAGGAAAATGGGTTCCGATGGAGGTAGTGAAAGAAGCAATCCCTGTGAAGGGCGGACAAAAGCAGGAGGTGGCACTGGAATTCACTAAACACGGCCCCGTCATCTACAAAGATGCCGCCAAAAATAAAGCTTATGCCGTCCGGGCGGCATGGTTGGAGCCCGGTATGGCGCCGTATCTTGGCAGCTCCTCCTATATGACTGCAACGAATTGGAAAGAATTCTCGAAAGCAATGAACCAGTGGGGCTCTCCTTCAGAAAACCAGGTGTATGCTGATATCGAGAACAATATCGGCTGGAAACCGGGCGGCTTGACGCCGGTCCGAAAAAATTGGGACGGTCTTCTACCTGTACCGGGAGACGGGAGCTATGAATGGGAGGGCTTCCTCAATCAGGAGAAACTGCCATCCGAACACAATCCGTCACGCGGTTATATCGGTACTGCTAACCAGATGAATCTGCCCGATGATTACGACTCCGGTAAATACAAAATTGGCTTTGAGTGGGCTACTCCATTCCGGTTTAACCGGGTTGACGAGGTGCTCGGCAAAGACGACAAGGTGAGCTTGCAGGATGCACTGAGGCTGCAGACCGATTATCAGTCGGAACCGGCGATGCGGGTCAAGCCGTTGCTAGCCAAACTGCAACCGGCTAATGAAAAGCAGAAGCAGGCTTTGGAGCTGATGAAAAACTGGGATGGTCAACTGTCTGCCGACTCAGCGGCTGCTGCCCTGTTTGAAGTTTGGTATCAACAACATGTCAGACCGGCAATGGTGGAGAAGCTGGTCCCGGCAGAAGCCAAACCGTTGATCGGAGCTGGCGATCCCGTAGTCATCCTGAATCTGGTGGAGAAGCCGGATAAGCGATTGGGCGACAATCCTACACAGGTGCGGGACGAACTGCTGGTATCTACTTTGGATGAAGCGATCCAGCACATCGAGAAGTTGCTCGGACCCGATATGACCAAGTGGAAGTGGGGAGATTTACACCATGCCGAACTGAAACATCCGCTCACCTCGTTCGTGGACGAACAGACTGCGGAAAAGATGAACATCGACCGATTGCCCCGAGGTGGGAGTGGTGATACCGTAGGGAACACAGCCTATTCGTCGAGCAACTTCTCCCAGATCAGCGGGGCATCGTTCCGTATGGTCATCGACGTGGGCAATTGGGATCAATCTCTCGCCGTGAACAGTCCCGGCCAATCCGGGGACTACCGCTCACCGCATTACCAAGACTTGTTCCCGCTGTGGGCGAACGACCAGGCGTTCCCGCTGCTGTACACGCGCGAAAAGGTTGAGGAGGCTGCTGAAAAGCGATTTGTGCTGTATCCCCAAAAATAAGTGAAAAAAGTTGTAAAACGGTAAAACCTCGGCTTCGGCCGGGGTTTTACTCGTAAGAGTTGAAAATTCCCCCAAACACCAACCCTTTACATTTCCAGGCTTGAGCTTATATCGTCCCGTATTGGTCAAATGAACAAGAATGCGGACGTTGCGTAAAGAATCTTCGCTTAAAACAAAATGATCCTCGTCCGCAAGCCGATGCCATGCCGATGGATTGCGTCGAAACAGCGACTCTCCCAGATTGTATACATCCACCTTCCGCTCCTGAAAAAAAAGAATCACCATCAATTCCAGAAGTCCTCCCGCGGCATAAAAGACGCCTTTCCATATGGGTTCCGCTCCAAACTCCATTACCGGAAACAGTTTTAAAAAAAATACGCCAAATCCGAGCAAAAAGTGGAAAAACGGCTTGACTCTCTGCTGAAAAAATATGTAGAAACGGATACCATTTCTGAAAACGTCACTGCTCCGGCTTAGCGGAGGTCAGGTGATCTCATTTCTGATAAACTAGATTCCATAACAAATAAATGAAGGGGGGTTAATAAAATGACAGAACCTAGCAGCACAGACCATAATGATTTCCCTTGCCCTTTTTGCGATCGTCAATCCTTGCAAATCATTCTGGAAAACCGTAACGCCATTGCCTTCTATGATAAATACCCCGTTCAACGGGGACACCTGCTGATCGTACCCAAACGTCATGCAGCCACCTATTTTGATGCCACCGACGAGGAGATCATGGCCATTCACGAGCTTGTCAAGAAGGGAAAAGAACTGCTGGATCACGAATACTCCCCGGACGGATACAATATCGGCGTTAATGTGGGAGAATACGGAGGCCAGACGGTCATGCACCTGCATGTTCACTTGATCCCCCGTTACAAGGGAGACATCGATGACCCGCGCGGCGGAATCCGCAAAGCCATTCCCAATCTCGTACCCTATCCATAAAGGAGAATTGATCATGCCGCTCTACAACAAACTGATCCGAGACCGCATTCCCGACATCATCGAAGCAACTGGCAAACGCTTTACCACGAGCGTTCTGTCCGACGCCGAATATCTCGTTAAACTCCGTGAAAAGTGTCAGGAAGAGTTGAACGAGTACAACGCAGCGAATACCGACCAGGAGTGTCTGGAGGAGCTGGCGGATCTGTTGGAAGTCATCTATGCGCTCGCCCAGATCCATGGAGCTTCCCCTGCGGACCTCGAAGCGATTCGCAGATCCAAAGCGGAAAAGCGTGGAGGTTTTGAGAAAAAGCTGTTCCTGCATGAGGTCGAAGATTGATGTCAGGAGTCAGACTTGTAACGGAAAATCTGCTGGAAGAAATGGTTGCGGAAATGAAGAAATCTTCCGCCATTTACATCCTCACTTCCTTTGTCATGTACTCCGGTGTTCGCCTGCTTGAGCCGCATTTGAAAGAGGCAATCGAACGGGGAGCGGAAGTAAAGCTTCTGGCAGGGGATTATTTGTTTGTGACGCAACCACATGCATTACGGGCGTTGCTCGATATTGACCCAGGTATCGAGGTGCGCTTGTGGCAAAGCGGCGGAACATCCTTTCATCCAAAAGCGTACCTATTCCAATACGAAGACAACGATGGAGTGTTGATGGTAGGCTCATCCAATACGTCCCGTTCTGCTCTCACTTACGGAGTCGAGTGGAATCTTTCCATGCAGGCACATGTTGCACCCATGACGTTCGAAGAAGCGCAAACCAAGTTTATCCACCTGTTCTACCACGAGCAGACGGTTTCTCTCAACAGGGAAACTTGCTTGTCCTACGAGAAGGAGTATGACGATTATCACCGTCTTCATCCTTCCCTCGTGAAAACGTGGACAGAAACGGAAGAATTGGAACTCACCATGCCGGTGGTCGAGTATGTCGATGACAAGAAGAATCTGGTCGTCAATGAAGAACAGGGTACCTATCGCGCTGTCGTTCCTCGACCAGCACAGCAGATCGCACTCGAAGAATTGGAAAAAACAATGAGTGAAGGCTATAACAAAGCGATGGTCGTGATGGCTACCGGTCTGGGAAAAACCTATCTGGCTGCCTTTTTTGCGAAGAACTTTAACCGGGTTCTCTTTATTGCCCACAGGGAAGAGCTTCTCTACCAGGCTCGCCGCTCCTTCTCGGATGTGATGCCGGAACGAACCGGAGGAATCTATGACGGCGCCACCAAGGAAGGACACTCTGATTCTGTTTTTGCCTCTATTTATACATTAAGCATGAAGCGGCATCTGGAAACCTTCCGTCCCGATGAGTTTGACCTGATTATCGTGGACGAGTTTCACCATGCGGCTGCCCAGTCATACAAACGTGTGCTGGAATATTTTCAACCCTCCTTTTTGCTGGGAATCACGGCAACACCGCACCGGACAGATGGGAAGGACGTATATGCAATCTGTGATGGCAACGTTGCCTTCCAGCTGGATTTTATGGAAGCCGTGCAGCGTGGATGGCTGGCTCCGTTTCATTACTATGGTATCTACGATGATACGGATTATGCGGAGCTTACCTGGCTGGGAAGTCGCTATGACGATCAGGAATTGCTGCAGGTTCAACTGAAGACAGAGATGGCAGCAAAGATATTTCATGCCTGGAAAAAGCATAGACAGACCAGAACGCTCGCGTTTTGCTCATCAATACGGCAGGCTGAATTTTTGAAATCCTTCTTTCAGGGTCAAGGGGTCCAGGCTATTAGTCTGCACTCAAAGACAAGAGAGATATCAAGATCGGAAGCGATCCGAAGGTTGGAAAAAGGGGAGCTGGAGGTCATTTTTACCGTGGATCTCTTTAACGAGGGCACTGACATTCCTGCGGTGGACACGCTGTTGTTTGTTCGGCCAACCGAATCTCTAACGATTTTTACCCAGCAAGTCGGTCGCGGACTGCGTTTGTATCCTTCCAAAGAGTATTGCACTATTATTGATTTGATTGGGAACTATCGCAATGCGGACGTGAAACTCAGCCTGTTTGACACAAGAATTGGTACAGAGAGAAAGGATCTTGATTGGAAACCTGTCGTGCCCATGAATTGTGCCATTGAACTGGAAACAGGAGTAATCAATCTGCTTAAAGAAATGTCACTGAAAAAACAGCCTCGCAAAGAAAAACTTCTTCGGGCTTTTGAAGACGTAAAAAGAGATGTAGGACGGATCCCTTCGTATTTGGAACTTCATTTGTACGGAAGGGAGAACAGCCGTGAGTACAGACAGGAATTTAAGTCGTATGTCCGTTTTCTGGATTGGGCTGGTCAGTTAAGTGAACAAGAGAGCGACATCCACAGAAAGTATGAGTCCTGGATCAACGAGGTCGAAGGGACTGGAATGGCCAAAAGCTACAAGATGATTGTTCTTCTTTATATGCTGGAGCGCGGTGTAGGCAGATGGCATCAGTCGGTGACCCCACAGGAGGTGGCGCCATTCTTCCACCGTTATCTGACGGAAAAGGAATATCGAAAACGGATCGATTTTTCCGACAAGTCATCACAGAGATTATGGACGTACAACGAGGAACAAGTCAGCAAGTTGATAGCCGAGATGCCGATGAGCAAGTGGAGCAGCAGTTCAAAGGGGTTGGTTTCCTTTTCTGATGGCGTATTTTCCCTGCAGTTCGATGTTGACTCCGAGGACAGTCCGATCCTGTATCGCTGGACGAAAGATATATGCGTGTACCGACTGCACCACCATTTTGAAAAGAAAAGCGGAAACGAAACAAGCTGACGTCAGTTGGGTACCGACGCCAGCTTGCAGCCTGGGTGTATTTTTCTGTGTCCACTACATGGGGACTTGACCATCTTTTAGTATATAAGAATTTATAACATTGGGACATCGAATACAGCCACAAGGAAAAGGTTCGGGGCCCCAGCCGACACCAGCGTTAGCTAGTTACTCCTGAAAAAATCGTTTTTTGGCAGAAGCATCTCATTGTGGTGAATCTCAGGGGGCTACCGTGTAACTGTATCCGTTAATCGTTGCTTATTTGGCCATTTGGGCTGCTCTTCTGAGGTTATGAGCCCAGATTCCGAA
>NZ_JBIYSM020000040.1:0-43382 GCF_044759095.2 Brevibacillus soli | reverse complement strand
AGGGACTCGCTCGACTTGCATGTATTAGGCACGCCGCCAGCGTTCGTCCTGAGCCAGGATCAAACTCTCCAATAAAGTTAGAAAGAAATTGATCAAGGTTCAAAACCATGTTTGCTTGGCTGTTTAAAACGCTTCGCTGTTCAGTTTTCAAAGAGCATTTTTTCTTACTGCCGCCCAGAGGCGACTTTTTTAATTTACCACATCACTACTTATCAGATCAAGTGGTAATTTTTTATTTTTTACCTTGCCACCGCGTTTCGTATCAGCAGCGACGTTTGTTAATATAGCATGGATGAAAGGGAAAAGTCAATAGGATTTAAAAAAATTCATCCTGATAAAAGATAAGCTTTTTCATTCACATGTTCCGTTATTGACGGCAGGAATACTTCCTGGACGATGGAGCGTTGAACCAGTTTTTCCAACAAGAGCGGTAGCTCAATGCGGCTTCTGGCGAGTACCGGGTGATCCAACAATTCTTGCAGAAGCCACGGTCGGTTTCTCGATTGCATAACGTCCAGCACATACTGTGAGCACTCCCTGAGCTTGGACGTCAGACAAAAATCAATAGCGAGCAACAGCAGTTCAATTCTCTTTTCCACTGTCTCACTGCTCGCCGACAATTCTTCGTAAAGCTTGTACACAGCGGAATCGAGCTGCTTAACCTGCAACCAGATGGCGGTTTGTGGCTGTTCACCTGCTTCGCTGACAATCAGTCTAGCCCAAGCCCGAAGAGCCAGCATGAGCGATTGATAAGCGTCAAGCGCGAGCCCTTGCTGAAGAAGATCTTTTGCCTCCAGGTACCGGCGTAAAAGACCGGAATACTCTTCACATACACGCTGTTTCTGCAATGGTGCAGGCAATCGCAGGAGACGCTGCTTCATCCCCTTCATATAATCAGCTTTGTCCCAAATAATTTCAGCCTGTTGGAACAACCCGACCAGCCGTTCGTTCATTCCATGGACCGCCCACTTTTCCAGCTGCCACGTACTAAACTGCTGTTCCGAAATAAACTCTCCATCATAGACGAACTGCCTGATTGTCATATCCGCATCCGGGCGGTTTACCATAACCAGGTAGCACTTTTCCGCGAGAAAAGAAGTGGGCATGTCGTGTCTTTGCACCACCAGCACGGATTGCACATCTGCACGTTGCAACAACGCCTGTGTATATGCACGTTGGGTTTCCACGACTCGCCCTCCCGTCCTCGCCAGTTTTGAACTTATGGATTCTACATGTTTTCCCGGTTTCCTGCTTGTCAACAAACAAATGGACAGTATGCTATACTGGAAGACAGGAGGAATGATGATGAAGAATATTGAACGCCTGAACAAAATCAAACGAATCCGAACGTGGGCAAACTGGAATATGGGACTCTCTATTTTGTTCATGTTCGTGGGAATGGGATTCTTTCTATATTTTCGCGGCACCGGACTCCAAAGTTCCTTTCAGATGCTGTTCCTTATCCTCTTGATGATCAGCTTTTTCATGATGATGATCGGAACGGTGCTATATATGATCTCCGGCATGGTTTCCACTTCGGCACCGGTGGTGGAGTGTCCATCGTGCCATAAGGCGACGAAGATGTTGGGAAAAGAGGACGCCTGCATGTTCTGCGGCCAGCCTTTGCGTCTGGACGAAGAGCGTGCCCAGGAAAAGAAAGCATAAGCCAGCCAACTCAAGCATAAAGCCACCTATCTCCGTACGGGAGAAGGTGGCTTTTGCTTACTTTGTGTTCAATCCCGATTCGATTGCCGACCAGATCTCTGCCTGTTCGAAACCGCGGCGCCACGCCGCCACACCGGCCAGATTGTACTTCTTCACGAGAGCCATTCGCTTTTGCATGGATGTCTCGTCTTCCAGCCACATTTTATAAACAGCCCGGTCCGTCGGGTCATTGTAGCTGACAAACAATTGCCCGGAGGCCGCATCCGGCTGCGGAGTCAGGTTGCGCTGCTTTACCCATTCTTCCGCGCGCATCATGGAGAGTGCCTTGGAGGTAACCTTCACACTGCCGTCCGGCTGCTTTTCTTCCTTCCACAAACGGGTGTAAAAAGGCACACCCAGCAGCAGTTTTTTGTTCGGCACCTCTTCGAGAACGCCTTTTAATCCCTGTTCGGTCCACGGAAGGGACGCGACCGAACCTGCCTTGGGACTGGTTGCCCAATGCTCATCATAGGTCATGACCGCGATGTAGTCGACCACCTGGGCCAGTGCTGCCCGGTCATAAAAACGGGACCATCTGTCGCTGCTCGATTTGATTGTCACATCCATTGACACCGTCAGACCTTGCTCATGCAGGAAAGGCGTCAGTTCCCGGACAAATTGAACCAACCGCTCTTTGTCATCGAGGTAGACATTTTCAAAGTCCAGGTTGATTCCATCCAGATCGTACAGGCGAGCATAATGCAAAATCTGGGCAATCAGTTTTTCCCGGAGCTGGTAGCTGCCAAGAACCGCCTTTGTCCAATCGGGATGAAAGCCGTTTGACACCAGACCCCAGACCTGGTACCCCCGCTTGTGTGCCCACTGCACGTACGCAGGATCGGCCTTGTTTTCCAATGTTGCCTGGTCGTCCTTTAGCTCAAACCAGGTAGGAGAAACTACATTGACTCCCGGCATTGTTCCAATATCCGAAAGATTTGGATTACGGTTGACGACGTGCTCCCACACCAGATTTACCTTGGCTCCGATCGGCTTCCACGCAGTCGTTTGCTGACTGGGCTGGGGAAGAATCACCTGGCGAATATCTGTCAGGACCACGGCCTCCTTTGGCAGAAAACCGGCAATGCCGTCGTCGGTGAGAACGCGGTACCAGCCCGCATCTTCCCCGAGAATATCGACCACTGATCCCGGCTGCAGCTCAGCCACGATCGGTTTCTTGGCAGAATTGCCCGTTCTCACAAATTGCGGCTGAGGATTCTTCTCCTCCCCCGGTATTGCCACTTTCCCCTGCTGAACGGCGTACCCCGCTTTCTCCACCAAGAGAACCCCGCTCTCCTTTTTATGCGTCAGGACAAGCGGATACAGCTTTTCCAACGGAGCCACCGGCAGATATCGGACACCGTTGACGTCCTTGACCGGAACGCGCAGGTCGACGGGCCGTTTGTTGAGATAGGCGACAAGTTGGTCGCTCTCCATCCGCAGCACCTTGTCTTTCGTCGTCACGATGACCGAGCGGCTCGGCTCGTCCCAGAACAAAATCGGATCGACATGCTCCTTGATAAAATCAAACGGAAGCATCAGCTGCTCTTCTTCCAACCGATACGACGCAGCATACGCCTCGCCCTGGAACACAATCACGTCTTTGCGGCCGTCATACGGAGCAACCCGCTCTGTTGATGGCAGTTGCAAGGCAAACCAGGCACAAGCGGCTGCCACCCCGACAGCGGTCGCAATCACTGCCACCTTAAGTGACGTGAACAGCTTATGTTTTCGTTTGGGGCGAGGAGACATGCCCAACGGCAAACTCAAGGCTTCAACCCCCCATGCTTTTCTTCATACTGAATGATATAGCAGTATGCTTGTTTCCACAACCTTTTGAAAAATCCCCATTGAAGAAGACGGTGATTCGGACAAAAGGTTTCAACGAAAAACGCCTCTTCCTTCTTGTTTCGAAAGAAAAGGCGTCATTTAATCCTGAACCTTAATGGGTATTCTTTTGGCATGCTTCACAGACCCCGTATACCTCCAGGCGATGTCCTTTTACCTGAAAACCAGCCGATTTCGCGGCAGCCGCCTCCGCTTCATGCAAGGAAGGGAAGTGGAAGTCGTGGATCGCGCCGCATTCCGTACAAATCACGTGGTAGTGATCCTCGGATACGTTGGCGTCAAAGCGGCTGGATGCATCTCCAAAGGTCAGTTCCCGCACCAATCCCGCTTCCTTGAACACGCGCAGGTTGTTGTAAATGGTCGCCACGCTCATGTTGGGAAATTTGCCTTCCAACGCTTTGTATATTTCGTCGGCTGTCGGATGGGTCATGGATTCGAGCAGATAGGCCAAAATCGCATGACGTTGAGGTGTCATCCGCACTCCGGTATTCTTCAGTATTTCGACAGCCTTTTCCACACGCTGCGCCATCATGTTACACCCCACAGTCCTTCAAAACAAATATCTCATTAGAATTACTTTAAATAAGTGTACGTCTAGGTGACGAAAGCTGTCAATATCCATTCCGTGTAAAACAGGCAATATGGTCAAGATCCTACTTGGCTGTTGTTTTTTTGACGGAGGCTTTCGCGGCCTTTTTGGCTTCGGCCTGTGCGTACCGGCACATCTTGTTAAGCGGGCACTCCCCGCATTTCGGGTTGCGCGCCGTACAAATCCGCCGTCCGTGCCAGATCAGCCAATGGTGCGCATCCGACCACTTTTCGCGGGGGATCCGTTTCATCAACTGACGTTCCACTTCGTCCACGTTGTCGCTTTTCGCCAGCCCAAGCCGGTTGGCTACACGGAATACGTGTGTATCCACCGCAATCGCCGGGATGCCAAACGCATTGGAGAGAACGACGTTTGCCGTCTTCCGCCCGACCCCTGGCAGTGCCTCCAGCTCCTCGTGGGTTTGCGGCACCTGACTGTTGTATTTTTCATACAGGATCCGACAGGTCTCCAGGATGTTCTTACTCTTATTCTTATACAATCCCAAGCCTTTTATATGCTCCTCCAGCTCTTCCTGAGTCAAGTGAATAAAATGCTCAGGCTGGTTGTGCTGCTTGAAGAGGGGCTCTGTAATTTCGTTTACCCGCTTGTCCGTGCATTGGGCTGACAAAATGGTCGCCACCAGCAGTTCAAACGGTGTTGTATAGTTTAATTCACAATGGGCGTCCGGATACATCTGTTGCAGAGTATCCAGTATTTCCCCCACCGGTACTGTTCGTTGCGCCATGAAAAATCCCCCTCTCATCTCTTCTTTTCATTATAACGCGGGAAAGGGATCCGACTACAGTAGAAGTGATTTTAGTCAATCGTGTACAATAAACTCAATGGAAACAGTTACCTTGGGGGTGGGGGATTCGTGAAAGTTCTCGTAACAGGCAGTACCGGATTTGTAGGAACCGGCATTGTGGCGAAGCTTGCAGAGGACGGCCATCAAGCGGTATGCCTGGTTCGGCCCGGGTCGGAACACAAACGGAAACGGGACCGCGTCGCAGTTTCCGCAGTGACATTTGCGCCGGGCGACCTGTTTGATACGGACTCGTTGGAACGAGCGGCAGAGGGATGCGATGCGGTGATCCATCTGGTGGGCATTATTCGTGAACAGCCAGGCAGAGGCGTCACCTTTTCCCGGATTCACGTAACCGGTACACAAAACGTGCTGGCAGCGGCAAAAAGAGCGGGAGTGCGCCGGTTCGTTCACATGAGTGCGCTTGGTGCGCGGGAAGGAGCCGCCAGCGCTTACCACCAGACGAAGTATGCCGCCGAACAACTGGTGAGGCAAAGCGGCATTCCGCACACCATTTTTCGCCCCTCGGTGATCTTCGGTCCCGGTGATGCGTTCGTCAACATGCTGGCAGACATCGTACGCCTGCCGGTTACACCCGTAATTGGAGACGGATCCTACCTGCTGCAGCCCGTGTCTCGGGTAACGGTGGCCGACGTTTTTTCCCAGGCACTTTCGCTTGAGCAGGCGACCAATCAAATCTTTGAAGCTGGCGGGCCGCAGCCGCTCTCGTACGAGCAGATTTTGGAGGCGATTGGCCGGGCCATCGGCAAAAAGCGGTTGAACAAAGTCCACATTCCCCTAGCCCTGATGAAACCGTTGATCAGCATGATGGAAGGCTTCTCTTTCTTTCCGATTACCAACACGCAGCTGACGATGCTCCTTGAGGGAAATGCCTGCAAGGATACTGAGCGGTTGTACAACGTGTTCCAAACGAAAAAAATCCCCTTTCAAGAGGGGATTGAGATGTACTTGCGGTAAGCGGTAACGCTTTGACCGGACGACAGTGTGACGCTGCGATCAAGCGCTTCGGGGATGTGGCGCAAAAGCCCGCCGATTGCCCTCGCCACCTTTACCGTATTTCGTGAATGCCTTTTCCGCCGCGAAACGCATGAACGAAGGGCAAGTGCCCCACCGTGTCAAATCCATATCTTTGGTACACTTTTTCCACCTGCTCATTGATGGGACAAACCAGCAGATGAGCAGCGCCCATGCGAGCGAACTGCTCCTGTACGTGCCGCAGCAAATGACCGATCAACCCCTGCCCGCGATAACCGGCAACGGTGGCAACGCTTTCCACGCGAACGCAATCTCCTGCGCGGAACAAGCAAGCAGTGCTGGCCGGTTCCCCTTTCCAGCGCAGCAAATAGTGCCGGTAGGCCGTGTTGCGGAATTCGAGGGCAAATGCCTTTTCACGCACAGCCCTTCCGCCGAATTCATCGATCGATTCCACCAACAGGAAATCTTCGTAATTTTCTGTCGTTACAGGTTCGATGCGAATGTCGGACATGGGCTTCACTTCGGCAAACGCTCCTGTCCACACTTGCACCGGTGTCTGGAAAAACTCCAGCCGAAACTGATGGTGCACAAGCACATCCAACAGCTGCTGATACTCCTGCTGGCCGTACAGGTAAAAGCGGGGAAAGATGTCTTTCTCTGAGTAAAAGCGAACGACTTCCCGCACGATGGATTCATTCTGGTCAGGGGCTGGTGCGATGTGAATGTGGGCGTGGTTCGCGTCGTAATGCAGCGGATTTCCCCTGTTGGAAAAAAGATACCCCCACGGTCTTGACTCCGTCGCCGCAAACGTCTGTTTCATGGCGAGATCCGTTTCACACACAAGCTGAAAGATATTCATATGCCGCTCCTATTCATGCAGATTGGGTTCGACCCTGCCTGTCTGTTGATTGACAAAACGCGTGACGACAAACAGGTAGTCGGACAGTCGGTTCAGGTATTTGAGAACCGCGCTGTTCACCTGTTCGTGTTCCGCCACCAGAACGGCCTTTCGTTCCGCGCGTCTGGAAACGGTCCGGGCTACGTGGAACGCGGCAGCGGCCGGATGTCCGCCAGGCAGCACAAAATTGGCAAGCGGCGGCAGCGCAGCGTCCAAGGCGTCAATCTGCTGTTCCAAAAAAGTGACATCCTCATCCTGGATCGGCCAGCCCACTTTTTTCCCTTCCGGGGTAGCCAGCTCCGCGCCGACGTGAAACAGCTTTGTTTGCACGATGTGAAACACCCTCCGCAAGTCGTCCCACTCTTCTGCTTCGGGAAGCAGCGACAGGGCCAGACCAATGGAGGAATTGGCTTCGTCACACGATCCGTACGCTTCTACGCGAGCGGAATGCTTCGGGACGCGAATCCCGTAGACAAGCGAGGTCTCACCTTTGTCGCCAGATTTCGTGTAAATCTTCACGTGCTTTCCCCTCCGTTTCCTTATTTCCCTGGAAATCGACAATAAAGAGGGCATTCACCATGCCTGTCACGAAAAGTGAATGCCCGTTGAAGCCATTGCCATCGGCCGTGATCAGATCGTCTGCGCCACGATGATCAGTTCCGAGCTGTTTTGAGTAAACGGCTCCTTGGTGAACGATCCAAAACGTTGGATTACCTTAAACCCGTTCAACCGAAGCAGATGGTGCAGTTCAGCGGGAAAAATGTAACGCAGCGTAAACCGTCCCACCACTTTTTCCGTCACCAAACCTTCCGGACTGATCCGTTCGTAGGTGCGGGTCACTTCGGAGAGCTGCTGGAAGTGATCGTATCGCGTATAGTCCCACATGGCGATCTCCTCTCCCGTTTCAAGACGGTACGTTCCCCGCAGCGACATTTTTTCGCTCTCCTCATACAGATGGGAGATTTTCGGGACGAATACATTCATCACAAAGGTACCGCCCGGCGCCAAATGCTTGCGGATGCAGGTGAGCGCCTTCATCTGCTCGTGGATATGCAGCAAGTGCAGGAAGGACCGAAACGGGATCATGATCAGAGGAAATTTCCTGCCCAAGTCAAATGTACGCATGTCACCCTGCAAAAATGAGACTCGGTCGGCAACGCCGCGCTCTTTTGCCTTCTCTTCCGCTCGCTTAAGCATCTCGGCCGACAAATCGAGCCCCGTGACCGTAAGCCCTGCCTCCGCCAGAGGAATGGAAATTCGTCCTGTCCCGCAGGCGAGATCGAGAATTTCTCCCTGCGCCTGTTGCGCCATCTCCAGATAAAACGGGATGTCCCCGGAAACTCCGCGCTGGGTCAAGTCGTAGTAATCCGCCCAGCGATACATGTCGTTGTTCATGTGAATGACTCCTATGCTTGCATCTTTTCAGACTGAAGGTAAGCAAGAACCAGCTTCGCCGTGTTGTCGAGCGCTTCCTTGTGTGTGCGCTCGTGCGAATGGGAAGCATCGACGCCCGGTCCGATCAACCCGTGAACGATGTCGTAGCCGGCACGCAGTGCTGCACTGGCGTCCGATCCATAGTAAGGGTAAATGTCCACCTGGTAGTTCAATCCGTTTTCATCTGCAAGGCGAACCAGATGCTTCCGCAAACCGTAATGGTACGGACCGGACGAATCTTTGGCACAGATGGAAACGCAGTATTCGTCAGTCGTTTGTCCGTCGCCAATGGCGCCCATGTCGACTGCCAGGTACTCCACCGTTTTTTCCGGTACGCCGGAGTTGCCGCCGTAACCGATCTCTTCGTTGTTGCTGATCAGGAAATGCGTGGTGTACGGGAGGGTTGTTCCCGTCTCCTTCAGGTGCTTCAACACTCCCAGCAGGATGGCCACACTCGCTTTGTCATCGATGTGTCTGGATTTGATAAATCCGCTGTTCGTCACCGTTACACGCGGGTCGAAGGAGACAAAATTCCCCACGCGGATCCCCAGCGCCAGCACGTCCTCCCTGCTTTTTACTTTTTCGTCCAGGCGAACTTCCATGTTTTGCTCCGTCCGCTCCATTTTGCCCGCTTCCCGCCCATAGACATGGACGGAGGCTTTGGTGGACAAAATGGTGCCGGTGATGATGCGTCCGCTGTCCGTCTCAATCTGGCAGTGCTCACCTTCTACCGCGTTGAATTCAAATCCGCCGATCAAGGCCAGCTTTAATCTGCCGTTACCCTTGATCTCCTTTACCATGGCCCCCAACGTATCGACGTGAGCGGTCAGCAGACGGTGCTTCTCGTCGTTTGCACCCGGCAGCGTAGCCATAACCGCTCCTTTGTTCATGCGGAAAAATCGAATCCCCAGCCGCTTCAGTTCCGTTTCAATCCACGCCATCACCTTTTCCGTGTTGCCTGACGGACTGGGAATGTTCGCCAAAGCGCAAAAGGTTTCCACCATGTAATCTGTCGATACCGTCATCCCTGCTCCCCTTTCCTGCCTACTGCAGATGTTCCTTGATAAACTCAAGCACTTCCTGGACGTGCCCTTTTACTTTTACCTTCGGCCATACCTTGGCGATGTTTCCTTCGTGGTCGATGACGAACGTCGAGCGCTCAATGCCCATGTACTCTCGGCCGTACATTTTTTTCAACACCCAGACGCCGTACGCTTCCGCCACCCGGTGATCGGGATCGGCCAAAAGCGGAAACGGCAGCTCGTGTTTGGCCACAAACTTGTCATGGGATTTGACATCGTCCGGACTGATGCCTAATACGACCGTATTCAACTTGGCAAAATCCGGATGAAAATCACGGAAATCGCAGGCTTCCGTCGTACAGCCCGGAGTCATGTCTTTGGGATAAAAGTACAACACGACGTTTTTCCCGCGATAATCCGATAGGGAAATGGTTTGATTGCCGCTCGATTGCAGCGTAAATTCGGGTGCAGCCTGTCCTACCGCTACCATATTTTGCATCCCATCCTTTTTTCCTATCGATCTTGTCTTATTTTACCACAAGCATAATAAGAATTCCCATTTTCGCTTACGCGTTGCGCTTTTTGAAAGAAAGAGATAGAATTGATTGATAATAAACATAAAGAATTATAAATTCGCTGAGCTAGCTGGATGGTGAAAAAGCACGATGAAAGAGTTTTTTGATGTAACCGACCCGGAAGCCCTCAAGTCGCTTGCAATACCCGAACGTGTAAAAATACTCGAACTTTTCGAAGATCTTGAGCCGCGAACTGCCAAGCAAATTGCGACCGAACTGGGTGAAAATGCCGCTCGTCTCCACTATCACGTAAAAGAACTTGTGCGAGTCGGTCTTCTTGAACAGGTGGATACCCGGGTAAAAGGGTCCATTGTAGAGAAATACTATCAACCCGTTGCCAAAGTCATACAGGTAAGCCTGCGGGTGATGATCGAAGAGAACGCCCAGGAGTTGAGCGACATCATCTTCACCCCGTTCCGCACCACGGAGAACGACCTCGTGCGGACGCTTAACCGGTTTGTCGCCAGTGATGTAGACGTACGCAAGGAGTACAAGGACACATTTGCCTACAACTTTACCGAGGTCTATCTGAACCAGGAAGAGCGGAACCAGTTTGTTCAAGAACTGCAGGAATTGGTGCACAAGTATAAGGGCTTGAAAAGCGAGGGAGGCCGTCGCAAGTTTAAATACTACGACATCCTGTTTCCTCTGACACCCGCGGACCCAAGCGAAGATGACAACGATTCTTTTGTAGACTTAGACGAATAAACATAGAAGAACAGCACACATCGCGAAAACCATCGGGCAGGATGGTTTTCTTTTTTGGGGAGGGCGTGGATGATAAAGACGATCTTGTTTGATTTTGACGGAACGGTCGCCGATACGTTGCCGATTATTTTTCACGCGTTTCGTTCCACTTTTCGCATGTTTCTTCAGCAGGACTATTCAGACGAGCAGATTGTCCGACTGTTCGGCCCCACGGAGACTGTCATTCTTGAGCAAATGATTCCTCCCGAGAAGCAGGAAGAAGCTTTGAGGCATTTTTTTCAGCTGTATGAACAGGAACACCGCCTGACAGCTGAGACCGAACTCGTACGGCAGATGCTGGCAAGTGTCCAGCAAGCCGGGATTCGCATGGGGGTGGTAACCGGAAAAGGGCGGCGCAGCGCGGAGATCTCCCTGAGGGCGCTTGATTTGACGCACTTTTTTGACGTAATGATCACCGGCGACGAAGTAGTTCTGCCAAAGCCCCATCCTGAAGGCATCTGCATGGCGATGAAGCAGTTGGGTGCAGAGAAGGAGACGACCTGCTTCGTCGGGGACAGTGATGCCGACATCAAGGCAGCCCGGGCTGCGTGTATCACCGCGGTGGGAGTCAATTGGCTGTCGGTTTCGCAAAAGACGGGTGGATTTACCCCTGAGCCGGACCTTGTATTTACAGATCCTATCGCCTTTGTCGATTGGGTGCAAAAAAATAACAGGCGAAACCGTTGAGTGGTTTTGCCTGTTATTTTTTCTTTGTTTTTTTATGCGCGAAGGTTTAGCCGCGGCGCCAGCTTGACGAAAATCGGATAAGCCAAGAGCGAGAGGACTACCCCTTTGATCACATTAAACGGGGCGATCCCGTATAAAATCAGTGACAACAGACTGTCGACCTGAAACATGGCCAGAAGATTCTCAATGGATACCTGATAAAGCGCGGCATAAGCCGGAATCAGGAACACCCAGTTGGCAATCGACATAACCAATGTCATCAAAACGGTGCCAATCGCAAGTCCGGCAAGAAATCCGCCTTTTCCCTGACGAAGGCGATGAACATATACCGCCGCCAGGATAAAGCTGGAGCCGGCCACAAAATTGGCAAACTCGCCGATAAGCAGGCCGTCCGTATTTTTGAACAGAAAGTGCAACAGGTTTTTCAACAGTTCTACAATGACCCCGGCCATCGGACCAAACATAAGGCCGCCCACCAAACCGGGGAGCGTGCTGAAGTCAAGCTTCAAAAAGCTCGGCATCAGCGGAACCGGGAACTCCAGATACTGCAGAATGAACGCGACTGCTGCCAACAAGGGCACTGTTACCAATCGCTTCATTTGCGTGGATTGCTGCGTGTGAAGTGCTGTTCCTTTCATCTGTACCATCTCCTCGTTTTCTCTTTCCTTCCTGAGGAATGGCAACAGCGGATTCGCCCGTACTTTTGCCCGGTCGGGTGCCGATCGGGCCCAGTCAAAAAAAGCCCTGAGGATGGAAAATCCCCAGGGCTTGGTCTTTATGACTGTGCTTTTTGCAAAACGGAACAGGAAAGAAAAGGGGTGAGTTCCCGCAAAATAACCCCTGTCATCCGTCCGTTTGCACAAGCAAACAAGCACGTGTGCGAACGTACTGTCGTCATCCTTCTCCCATCCAGACTGTACTGTCGGCTCTGGAGTCGCACCAGATCCTGCACTCTGTCACGATAAACCGCTCAAGAGGCTCGCGGGCTTACACCGTATGGCAGTAAACGCTGCCTGACTGTGATCACCGCCGGTCGGGAATTTCACCCTGCCCCGAAGGAAGTGTGTCGTTGTACGCCTTATTATACCGTGGCCGTTTTCGTTTTGACAATACCGGAAAGTGCAATCGGCTTTGTTACGACCCTGCGCCCCTGTACTTGCGCACACCCCAGTTCCACACAAGCAATCCGATGGAAAAGAAAATGATCCCCATGACTGGTGTAAGCATGGCGTAGGTGTACCAGACCTCTTTTCGCAGAAAGTAGGCGGCAGGATATACTCCGACGAAAGCAAACGGCAGGATCCAGGTGAGAATGAAGCGGATGATTTTGTTGTAGACATCCACCGGATAACGGCCGTAGTTTTGGATGTTCCAGATCATCGGGGCGATTCCGGTTCGGGAGTCGGAGAAAAAGCTGATCGCAGAGATCGAGGTGTACACCCCGGCGTAGATCAACACGCTGCTGATCACCAGTCCCACAAACAAAAACGGATCGTACCAGGCAAACGACAGATCCAGGCGAATAGCCGCGTACCCCATGATGATCAACCCCGTAAACACTCCAAAAATGCGGTCGGGGGCAATCGATTCCAGACAGATCTGGGCCAGGTTGTGCAGCGGACGGGTCAGGACTCGGTCCATCTCGCCGCGAATGATGTACTTTTCATTGAAGTCCCAGAAACCGAAAAACATCGTGAACACCGCGTACGGAATGAGGAAAAAACCGTAGATAAAAATAATCTCCTCGCGCGTCCAGTCGTTCAATAACGGCACATGCTGAAATACGACGATGATAAAGACCAGGTTGATCAGCTCAAAGATAAAATAAGAGACAAGCTCACCCAAAAAGTCGGTGCGATAGGCCAGCCGCGTCTTGAAATACTGGCTTAGGTAGTCCATAAAAATTCCAAGTATATGTCGCATGCGTTATCCCCCCTGCACGACCAGCTTGTGTCGGGCGCGACGCCAGAGCAGCACAATGGGAAGCAAAATGACGGCGATCCAGACGACCTGCAGCAGGATGATTTCCAACGCCCGCCCCGTGTCGACCGCCCCCGTAAAGATCAAGCTGGGGTAGTAGTTGATCGCCTGGAAAGGAAGATATGCCATCAGCGTCTGAGCCCAACCGGGAAAAAAACTGATCGGCAAAATCAGACCGGACAGGAGGTCGACAATGACCCGCTTGGCCCGCATGATGCCCTCGTTACGGAACAGGAAGAAGGTAAACAATCCGGTCAACAGGTTGATTTCCGTATTAATGATGAAGGCAAACATCAGACTGAGCAGGTACAGCCCCCCGGTTTCCACGGTGCCGGGAAAACGGAACGGGATAAACAGACTGACCAGCAGAATGCCAGGCGCCGCAAAAAACAGCAGGCGAAAAATTCCCTCTCCCAGCGCCTGCGCCGTTTTCACCGACAGGTAATTGTACGGCCGAATCATTTCGATGGCTACTTTCCCTTCGCGCACTTCCTGGGCAATCTCCATGTCGATGTTGTTAAAGTAAAACGCGCGTGACATCCAGGAGATTGCCACGTATGCCGTCATCTGTTCCACGGAGAGGCCGCCCAGCTGCTGCTGCCCGCCGTAGATGGCACCCCAGAGGAAGTAGTACGCACCGATGTTAATGCCGTAAATGACGATGCCGCTGTAATAGTTGACGCGATAGGCAAGCATGGTCAGAAAACGAATGCGGATCAGTTCGGCATACAGCTTACCCATAGCTGACAACCTCGCCGTCGGTGGAGTAGATGTTGCGCACGATGTCTTCCGTGCTCGCCTCGGAAATTTTCACGTCGCTCACCTCAAACGAGGTCATGACCGCGGACAGGACATGCGGCAGCATTTCCTGACTCCTGTTGATCTTGACCCGGATGGCGAAGTCGTTTTCCCGATTCACTTCGCACGGTATATCGCCCAAAACGGCACGCACCTGTTCCGTTGTCGTCCGCTTTTTGAACTGGAAAGTCACCTCGGTACCGTTCCCCCAACGTTCCTTCAGTTCGCTCAACTGTCCGTCAAAGATCAGTTTGCCTTTGTCCATGACCAGCACGCGCTTGCAAAGCGCTTCAATGTCAGAGACGTCATGGGTGGTAAGCAGGATGGTCATCTTCTCGGTCTCGTTCAGATTGCGCAGAAACTCACGAATCTTCTGCTTGACCAAGACATCCAGACCGACCGTCGGTTCGTCGAGAAACAGCAGTCTTGGCTTGTGAATCAGTGCCGCTGCGACTTCACACCGCATCCGCTGGCCCAGGCTCAGCTTCCGCACCGGCTGACTGATGAATGAACGGATATCCAGCTCCTCGATCAATCGTTCAAGCCAGCGTTCTCCTTCCGCTTCCTCCACCTTGTAGACTCTCTTGAGCAGCCGGAACGATTCCATCGGCGACAAGTCCCACCACAGCTGGGAACGCTGTCCGAACACCACTCCGATGGAGCGTACGTACTCTTCCCGCTGCTTGAACGGCACATACCCGTTGATCCGAATATCACCGCTGCTCGGGGTCAGAATGCCGGTCAGCATTTTGATCGTGGTCGATTTGCCGGCCCCGTTTTCGCCGATCAGGGCGAACATCTCTCCCTCTGCCACTTCAAAGGAAATATCATCTACAGCTTTAACTGTTTTGTACTCCCGGCTGAACAAGTCTCGAAACGCTCCCCCCAGACCCGAGCGCGCCTGGTGAATGCGAAACACCTTTTCCAAATGGTTGACTGAAATCATACGTTCCACGTCCTTTTCAGGCGTTGTGTCAAAAGTTCCATTGTAAGTGTATATGAGGAACGGGGATATCTGCAAAAAATATTGTGTGTGAAAGTGTTGCCATTCGATATCCAAAGTTTTTTGCTTTTGACATTTTGGTTGTATGTTACTATAAATGAGGACTTTTATGGAGAGGAAAGAGGAACCATGAACCGAGAACGTTCTGCCCGCCTGCATGAGCAGGCATTGGAAGTGATTCTGGGGGGAGTGAACAGCCCTTCCCGTTCGTTTAAAGCAGTTGGCGGAGGCGCACCCGTCGTGATGGAGCGGGCGCAGGGAGCCTATTTCTGGGACGTGGACGGCAACCGTTACATAGACTATCTGGCCGCATACGGCCCGATCATTACCGGACATGCTCATCCGCATATCACGAAAGCCATTACCCGCGCAGCGGAAAACGGCACGCTGTACGGTACCCCTACGCCGTGGGAGATCGACTTCGCCCGAATGATTCGCGAAGCCATCCCCTCCATGGAGCGCATTCGCTTCAACAACTCGGGGACGGAAGCGGTTATGACCTGCATCCGCGTTGCCCGCGCCTACACCGGCCGCAATAAAATCATCAAGTTTGCGGGCTGTTACCACGGCCACTCCGACCTGGTGCTGGTCGCCGCCGGTTCGGGCCCTTCCACACTGGGCATCCCGGACAGTGCCGGTATTCCCCAAAGCATCGCCAACGAAGTGATTACGGTTCCGTTTAACGACATCGACTCGTTTGCGGAAGCAATTCGCGTCTGGGGTTCGGAAACCGCCGCTGTGCTGGTGGAACCGATCGTCGGCAACTTCGGAATTGTTCCGCCCAAGCCCGGCTTTTTGGAAGAAGTAAACCGCCTCACGCATGAAGCAGGCGCTCTCGTGGTATATGACGAAGTGATTACCGCCTTCCGCTTCTGTTACGGCGGAGCCCAAAACCTGCTGGGTGTGGAGCCTGACTTGACTGCCCTGGGGAAAATTATCGGCGGCGGTCTGCCAATCGGGGCGTACGGCGGACGACGCGAAATCATGGAACAAGTGGCGCCGCTGGGACCTGCTTATCAGGCGGGAACGATGGCGGGAAATCCTGCCTCCATTTCTGCCGGCATCGCCTGCCTGGAGGTACTGAAACAGCCCGGCGTATACGAAGAGTTTGAACGGCTGGGAGCTCTGCTTGAGGACGGCATTCGTACAGCGGCTGCCAAGCACGAGTTATCCATCCAGTTGAACCGCGTCAAGGGAGCGCTGGCTGTCTACTTCACTGACAAGCCCGTCAACGACTACGAAACCGCACAGGCTGCAGACGGCGAATTGTTTGCCCGCTTCTTCCGCTTGATGCTCGACGAAGGCATCTGCCTCGCTCCGTCCAAGTATGAGGCATGGTTCATCACAACAGCCCACACCGAGGACGACATCCGTGAAACTATCGCTGCCGTTGACCGCTCTTTTGCACAGATGCGGAAGTAATTTCAAAGCGAGAGCGAAAGCCTTCTGGACATACTAGGGGTGAACCAAGAAGACAGGAGGGACCCTTCGTGTCAAAAGGCGAAAAAACCTTTCCGCAAGCACCGGAAAAAACCATGGAACCCAAAATGAACTCCAAAATGATGGAAGTGGTCGGGTTTCAGAATCCGCGCAAAACCGAACACCATAAAACGGAAGAACACGAGCGGTAGAAAACCCATCCGGTTTGAGCCCGCCCGGCGAATCGTTGCACCACGGACAGTGCGCATTCTCCTTTTGCGGAGGATGCGCTTTTTTCATTTCCGTTGTTTTCATTCGCCATTCGCCCGACAAAGAAAATTTTATTTGCATAAAAACGCTTACATTTGTATAAAAAGCCAAACGTTTATTGTGTCCCCTAGTCATTCGTGGTATCCTAGACAATACTTATTTAGACTTTTCCGACTTTTCACAAAGGAGGTGGAGGGTCAGGTTAACTGACCGGGACCATGCTAAACAGAGAGAAAAGAGAATCTATTGAACAGTTTCAACAGTTCGATCGCATCGAACACGACAGCTGCGGCATCATCTGTATTATTGAAAAATCAGGTAAACCTTCGCGAAAGAACGTGGACGAAACCATTCGCTCCCTCATCCAGATGGAACATCGTTCCGGATTTATTGACGGAGAAGGGGACGGCTGCGGGATTCTTACCGATATTCCCCGGACCTTGTGGGCGCAGTACTTGCATCTGGCCAACCTTGAAGGAGAGATCGCGTTTTCTCCCGCATTTGCGGTCGGACACATCTTTGTCCCTCGCACCGGACACAACGCTGCTCACGTGCAGGCACAGATTCGCGAACAATTTGCCAAACACGGCTTGACCATCGTGCTGGAGCGTGAAAATCAAGTCAACTCCACTGTTTTGGGCAAAAATGGAAAACGCGATGAACCGATTTTCTGGCAGCTTGCCGTCACTTCCTCCGAGGGGCTGACCGGGCAGGCGTATGCGAAGCAGCTGTTTGAGCTTCACACCGCCATCGAACTCGCCCACAATGTGCATGTCGCTTCGCTTAGTCCTTATTCCGCCGCTTACAAGGTAATGGGGGCCGCCAACATTTTGCCCCAGTACTTTTACGATTTGGCAAATGAAAACTTTGCCTCGTCCGTGACCATTGGTCACAACCGTTACTCCACCAACACCCTGTCCAATTTCTTCCGCGTTCAGCCGTTCTCCCTGCTAGGACACAACGGCGAAATCAACACGATCAGCAAGCTGGAGGAAGAAGCGCAGATGCTCGGCGTGCCGCTGGTGGACGGCGGAAGCGACTCGCAAAACCTGAACCGAACCATTGAGACCTTTATTCACCGTTACGGACTCACGCTGTTTGAAGCGATGGAAGTGGTGTTCCCGCCGATTCACCACGAAATGAAGGGGCTCGCCGAAGACCTGCAGGATCTGTACGTCTACCTGCGTCAGGCGTGGGGCCATTTTGCCCAGGGACCTGCCGGCATCGTCTCCCGCTACGGCAGCGAATGCGTATTCAGTGTCGATTCGCTCGGCCTGCGTCCGCTCTGGATGGTGGAAAGCGCGTCGTCGTACTACTTCTCCTCTGAACAAGGGGTCATTCCCGTGCATCAGATGGCAAGCGAACCAAAGTCGCTCGCTCCGGGCGAAAAGGTGGGGGTTATCCTTCACGCCGACCGTGACGTGGAAGTGGTGTACCATCACAAGCTGCAGCGGATGGTCCTGGAACGCTTTCAGGAGAAGGTGGAGTTCAGCGGCTTCCGCAGTCATCTTCACTTCCAATACGATGCGGAAGCGCTGGTCGCTGAACCGGATACACCAGAACCCACTTCTTCGGTATACAGTGCGTTCGGTTGGGATCGGGAACAGATTCAACTGGTGGAACAAATGGCCACCAACGGAGCGGAGCCGATCCGTTCCCTCGGCTATGACGGGCCGCTCGCTGCATTGGCCAAGGAACGTCAGAACCTCGCCGATTTCATCAAGGAAAGTGTCGCCGTGGTCACCAACCCGGCAATTGACCGTGACCGCGAAATGGAGCACTTCTCCACCCGCGTCGTCATCGGCTCGCGCGTGCCCCTTTCCTCCAAGCAAAGCAATGGCAGCCGGCTGGAGCTTCCTTCGCCGCTTTTGTTCGAAGGGCAGTCGCTGCAGTCGGTGGCTCAGGAACACGGCACTCTCTCATTGGAGCAAGTGGTGCATCACTTTAACAACCATCCGGCCAGCATCGCCATCCTGCCTACCTATTTCACCGAGCAGGAGGGTCTCGCCGGCGGGTTGGAACGGCTGAAGCAATCCGCCATCCGGGCAGTGGAAAACGGCGCGGAACTTCTCATTCTCGACGATACGGAGACGCATCAGAATGAAAAGTACTGGTTAGATCCGCTTCTGGCAGTCGTGCACACGGATCAGTCGCTGAAGGCGGCTTCAGGAGAAAACGGCAACCTCCGCCGCCAGTGCAGCATCCTTCTGCGATCGGGAGCCATCCGCTCCCTGCACGACCTGGCCTTGGCCATCGGTTCGGGAGCAGACGCGATCTCGCCGTATCTGATGTTTGCCGCTGCTTTTGCCAAGAACGGGGCTTCCGCGGTCGGCAATCTGTACGCGGCGTTGAACAAAGGATTGGAAAAAGTAACCTCAACCATTGGAATTCACGAACTGCGCGGATACGGCCGCCTCTTCTCCTCCATCGGTCTGCGCAAGGAAGTAGCTGATCTGCTGTCGATCGTCAACTTCTGCGGTTCCGAACATGCAGGTCTTTCCCTGGCTGATCTGGAACAGGACAGCGTGAAGCGCCATCAGGACTACGCCAGCGCTACCGCTCGGGAAGCAAAGACGTTCCACATCTTCCCGCGCCTGTGGAAGCTGATCGGACAGGTGGCGGCAGGAGAGATCCCGTATTCCGACTACGCGTTGAAGCTGGAAGAGAACGAGCGGGAAAACCCGATTGCCATTCGTCACGTCACCGATTTTGCCTTTGACCAGGTACAGGAACAGGCCGATCCCGAACAGGTTGATCTCAGCGTGGGAGATCACTCCCTGCCATTCCTGATCTCATCCATGTCATTTGGTTCGCAAAACGAGACTGCCTTCCGTGCCTACGCGGAAGCCGCAGACCAGCTGAACATGATCTGCATGAACGGCGAGGGCGGCGAAATCAAAGACATGCTGGGCAAATACCCGCGCACACGCGGCTTGCAGATCGCGTCCGGCCGCTTCGGTGTCAACGTGGAACTGGCCAACTCGGCCAACATTTTGGAGATCAAGATCGGTCAAGGCGCAAAACCCGGCGAAGGCGGACACCTTCCCGGCTCAAAAGTGACCGCAAAAATCGCTGCAGCTCGTAATGCAACCATCGGCTCCGACCTGATCTCGCCGTCCAACAACCACGATATTTACTCCATCGAGGATCTGGCGCAAATGATCACCGAGTTGAAAACGGCGAACCATCAGGCAAAAGTGTGCGTAAAAGTGCCGATCGTACCGAACATCGGAACCATCGCTGTCGGGATCGCCAAAGCCGGAGCTGACTTCATCACCCTGTCCGGCTTCGACGGCGGAACGGGTGCCGCCCGCGTACACGCCCTGCAGCACGTGGGTCTGCCTGCGGAAATCGGCGTAAAGGCGGCGCACAATGCACTGCTGGAAGCGGGACTGCGCGACAAAGTGGAGCTGTGGGCGGACGGCGGTGTGAAAAGCGCTGCCGACGTTGTGAAACTGATGCTGCTGGGAGCAAACCGCGTCGGTTTCGGCACGCTGGCCATGATTGCTGTCGGCTGCACCACCTGCCGCGGCTGTCACCTGGACACCTGCCACGTCGGGATCGCCACCCAGATCGACTCGATGGAAGAAGCTCATGAAAAAGGGCTGCGCCGCTTCGTTCCGCGTCAATTGGATCTCGCTGTTGCTGGATTGAAGAACTTCTTTACCCTGTTCGGGGAAGAAGTGCGCCGGATCACGGCAGCGCTCGGCTTTGACCGTGTGCAGGATCTGGTAGGCCGCTCCGACCTGCTGGTGCAGGCGCGGCTCCTGGAAAAAATCGACCTCTCCGCCCTGCTCGCTGTACACCCGCTCTACACGGCCGCTTCTGTCGTCGCAACGGAACAACAGGAAGCGCGCGTACTGGTAGCAGCAGGCAGCCACAGCGGAGAATCCGACCATCGCTACTTCAATGCGGAACAGCCCATTCAGGAAACGTTTGCCGGCATTCTCTCCAGCGAGCGCGTACTGGGCAGCCGCTGGTCCGGAGCCCGCGTGAAAAACTATCTGGACGGAAGTTACACACAACTTCCCGAAGTTTCCCTCAACTTCGTCTCCGGCAGCGTACCCGGCAATGGTTTGGCCGCTTACAACGCACAGGGTGTAAACATTCGCGTAGAAGGCGGCGCACAAGACGGCGTAGGCAAAACCGGTTTCGGCGGCCGCGTCTCCATTTTGAAAGCAAAAGGGCTGCACGGAGCATATATCAACGGATCGGTCGGCAAGAGCTTCTGCTACGGAGCGCAAAAAGGACTGTATATCGTTCAGGGCAACGCTGACTCCCGTGCATGTATCCGCTTGTCGGGTGCAGATGTCGTCTTCGGGGGCGAGATTACCCAACCGGTTCGTGACGATCTGGGCGGCATCGGGGCACGTGCCAACCTGAAGGGATTTGCCTTCGAATACATGACCAACGGCCGCGCCGTGGTGCTGGGCGATCCCGGTCCATGGATCTGTGCAGGGATGACCGGCGGAGTCGTATACGTTCGTCTGCAGCCGGAGCTTGGCTTCGACAAGGCGGCACTGGAGCGGCGCATCGCCAAAGGTGCGAAGGTATTCCTCTACAAGCTGGACGAGAAAGGCATCGCTGACATCCGCGAGCTGCTGTCCGCCTACAAGGAAGAGCTGCTGGCTACCGAACAGTATGAGACGGCGGGACGCGTACAGAAGCTGATCGACGACCCTGCTGCCCACTTCCTGATGATTTCTCCGAAGAAGGAACAAGCCGATCCGTCGGTGTCCACGGAGTAAAAAACTCAAACAAAAGCACTCTTTCCCGAGAAGAAAGAGTGCTTTTTTTGCCATATATAAGCATACAGTTATATTGTCAAAATTGGTCAGACATTGTACAATTTAATTGAAACGGGTGAACCGGTTCATCGTAAGAAGAAGTACAGGACAGAATAAAAGGGTACAGCCGTTATACGTACCCATACAAATAATCACTGAGGAGTGAATGTACGATGTTTTTTCACCCCATGGACTTTCTCATTCTCATCGCGTTCGGTTTGTCGCTTTGGGCCCAGTTCCGTGTGAAAGGCACCTTTAACCGTTACGCGGACGTACCCGCCTCTTCCGGTTTGACCGGGGCGGAGGCCGCACGCCGGATGCTGGACGCCAACGGTTTGTCCCATATTCCGGTACAGCATGTTCCCGGTACGCTGACAGACCACTACGACCCGATTGCCCGCGCGGTGCGTCTTTCGGATCCGGTTTACTTCGGCAATTCCATCGCTGCCTTGTCCGTCGCCTGCCACGAGGTAGGTCACGCCGTACAGCATAAAGTTTCCTATCCGATGCTGGTGGCGCGTCACCGCATCTTCCCGATTGTCAATATCACCTCGGGAATTGCGCCGCTCCTGCTCTTGGCCGGATTTTTCTTCAAAGCCGCCAACCTTTTGCTGTTGGGGATTATCTTCTTCTCCGCTGCGGTCGCTTTCCAACTGATCACCCTGCCGGTTGAGTTCAATGCAAGCAGCCGGGCCAAAGCAATGATGGTGAAGATGGGCTTCATCCGCAACGTGGAAGAGGAAGGTGTCAACAAGGTTCTGGGCGCCGCTGCCCTGACGTACGTCGCTGCTGCCATGATTTCCGTCCTGGAGCTTGTGAAATACCTGATGATCTTCAACAGCTCCGACGAAGAGTAATGCAAGGGTAGACATTAGTGAAAAGGTACAGCTTCCCTACGAGGCTGTACCTTTTTTCGTGGTCTGCTATCCGAGGCGTTCCCTCAGCTTCCGGCAAACCGCATCGCCCACTTCTACGGTGGTTGCTTTGCCGCCCAGGTCAGGAGTGACGGCCACTCCCTCTTCCAGCACGTCTTCCACTGCCTGCATCACGGCATCGGCAAGCTGTTCTTCCCCGAGGTGTTCCAGCATCATGCTGGTGCACCAGATGGCTGCAACCGGATTGGCGATGCCTTTGCCCGCAATGTCGGGAGCGGAGCCGTGAACCGGTTCAAACATGGAGGGGAAGTTCTTCTCCGGGTTGATATTGGCCGACGGAGCAATGCCCAGCCCGCCCACGATGGCAGCGCCCAAATCGGTCAGAATGTCGCCGAACAGGTTGGAAGCGACCACGACGTCGTACACGTCGGGTCTGGAAACGAAAAAGGCTGCCAGTGCGTCGATATGCACAATGTTGGTCTGCACGTCCGGAAACTCCTGATTGATCTTGTGTACGTACTCATCCCAGAACGGCATGGTGTGGTTGATCCCGTTTGACTTGGTTGCGGCGGTCAGCCTTTTTCTCCTGCCTTTCTCCTGAGCCAGCTTGAAGGCGTAGCGCAGCACTCTCTCCACGCCTTGGCGGGTAAAGACACTGCTTTGAATCGCCATGTCCTGGCTGGTGCCTTCGTACATGCGGCCGCCGATGCTGGAGTATTCCCCTTCGTTGTTTTCACGGATGACGATAAAATCGAGATCTTCCCGCCCCCGGCCGGCCAGCGGGGATTGGATGCCTCGCAAAAGCTTCACCGGCCGAATGTTGATGTACTGCTGAAACCCGCGGCGGATGGGCAAAAGCAAGCCCCAGAGCGACACGTGATCGGGTACGCCGGGATACCCGACTGCCCCCAGATAGATGGAGTCAAACGGTTTTAACAGCTCAAGACCGTTATCCGGCATCATTTTTCCGTGCCTGGCGTAATACTCGCAGCTCCACTCAAAACTCTCGTACTGCAAAGAGAGCCCGCCGTCCAGCTGGCATACCGTGTCCAGTACCTTTTTCCCTTCCCGAGTGACGTCTACGCCAATACCGTCACCTGGAATCAGTGCGATAGAATACTCTCTCATAGCCCCGCTCCTTTTATTTGATTCCTCTGTATAATCACTTCAGGATTCCCGATAAACTCCGGTGTTTCCCCCGCCAGCAGCCGCAGCACGTTTTTCGCCACCGTCGTCGCCATGATATAGTTGCACTCCACTGTGGTTCCTCCCACGTGCGGAGTCACGATCACGTTTGGCAAGGACAAAAGAGGCAGGTCCGGCTGCGGCGGCTCCGGGTCAAACACGTCCAGCCCGGCACCTGCAATGATTCCGGTATTCAACGCCTCGTACAAATCATCCTGCTTCACCACCGCGCCGCGGGCCGTGTTGATCAGATAAGCGGTCGGCTTCATCAGGGAAAAGTGGCGCTTGTTGATCGAGCCTCTCGTGTCGGCCGTCAGGGGGATATGCAGACTGACAAAGTCCGATTCAGCGAACACTTTGTCCATGTCGGTTGTCAGTTCGATACCCAGCTCTTCTATAAGGCCGTGCTTGCTTTTGTCGTACTGTCTGACCCAGACGGTTACGTCCATCTCCAGCCCCAGCTTTACGCGTCTCGCCACTTCCTTGGCGATGCTGCCGAAGCCGATGATGCCGACGCGTTTGCCTTTCAGCTCCCAGGTTTTCAGCACGGTTCGTGATGAGTAGTTGCCCTTGCTCATCTCCGCATGAAACGGAATCAGCGATTTACCCAACGCCATCATCAGGGTAACGGCATGCTCCGCCGTAGACGCGGCGTTCACGGAGGGAGCATGCAGCACCGGGATTCCCTTGGAGGTGGCGTACTGTACGTCGATGTTGTCCAGTCCGACACCCGCGCCGGAGATCACCTTCAGATGGGTAGCGGCATCCAGAATCTCGCGGGTAATTCGGGCGGGGGCACGCAGCACGATGCCGTCCACCTCTTGGACCCGTTCGCACAAGTGGGCCACATCGTAGTTGTCGGTGCGGATCACTTGCGCCCCCTCGTGAAGGATTCTCTCCCCCGCTTCGTGGTACATGGACAGAATCTGCAGAACTTTTGGTTTCGCCATGATCCCTGCTCCCTTCTGTTTACACGCGCAAATTCTCTACGATGGTGGCCAGGCCCTGGCCACCGCCGATGCAGAGCGTTACCAGACCATAGCGGCTTCCGCGCCGCTCCATCTCGTACATCAGCTTGGTCATGAGAATGGCGCCGGTACCGCCAATCGGGTGTCCCAATGCGATCGCCCCGCCGTTCACATTCAGCTTCCTCTGATCAATCCCCAGCTCTTTCACGCAGGCCAGCGTCTGCGCCGCGAAAGCTTCGTTCAGCTCGATCAAATCAATGTCCTTCATCGTGAGCCCCGCCTGTTTCAGCGCCTTCCACGTGGAAGGAACAGGTCCGATTCCCATGATTTCCGGGGAAACGCCGGCAGAGGCCTGGGCAACGATCCGAAGACGGGGGCTTAGACCGCGTTTTACCGCTTCTTCTTCGGCCATGACCAGCACCGCGGCCGCTCCGTCGTTACGCCCGCTCGCATTCCCCGCCGTTACGGTACCGCCCTGTTTGAAAACCGGCTTCAGCTCCGCCAGCTTCTCCAGAGACGTTGGACGAGGGTGTTCATCCGTGTCAAACACGATCGTCTCTTTTTTCTTTTTCAACTCAAATGGAACGATTTCGTCCCTGAACTTGCCGTCGCGAATGGCTGCCGCCGCTTTCTCCTGGCTTGCCAAGGCGAATTCATCCTGCTCCTGGCGGCTGATACGGTACTTCTCAGCCAAATTCTCCGCTGTCATCCCCATGGTCAGGTGACCGTACACCTCAATCGGCTGCGCCCGCGGCTGGCTTTCCGTGTTGGGATCTACGATCTCCGCGTTTCCTGCTTCGTAACCGTAGCGCGCCTTGCGAAGATAGTAGGGAGCGGTACTCATGCTCTCCGCTCCACCGGCCAAAACGATGTCGGCGAAGCCGCACATGATCTCCTGAGCCGCGTTGTTGATCGCCTGCAGGCCGGAAGCGCACTGGCGGTGCACCGTATATCCCGGCACTTCGATCGGCAGTCCCGCCCGAAGCGCCGCCAGCCGAGCCAGGTTGGGGTTGTCGGAGCTTTGCTTTGCGTGCCCCCAGACCACCTGGTCGATCGCTTCTCCTTCCACCCCGGTCCGTTTGAGAACCTCGCGCATCACTTTTTCCGCCAAAAAGTCAACCTCAACGTCCTTCAGGGTACCGCCCATACGGCCAATCGCCGTTCGGACACCGTCCACAATCACCACATTCCGCATTGGAATCCCCCCTTCTCTTATGCAAATTCCCGCTTCAATTCGGCGGCGATGATATTCTTTTGGATTTGCGTGGTGCCTTCGTAAATTTTTGTGATGCGGGCGTCGCGGTAGTACCGCTCAATCGGGTAATCGCGCATGTAGCCAATGCCGCCGTGAATCTGCACAGCCAAGTCTGCCACCCGGTTGTACACCTCCGAGCCGTACAGCTTGGCGATGGCCGCTTCCTTTACCACCCGCATCCCCTCGTCGCTCATCCAAGCCGCTCGGTAAGTCATGGCGCGGAGCACTTCAATCTCCGTTGCCATCTCGGCAAGCATATGCTGCACAGCCTGCTGCTCAAAAATCGGTTTGCCGAACTGCACCCGCTGCATCGCGTACTCCATGCTCATCTCCAGCAGCTTTTGGCAGGACCCGAGGTTCCTCGCGGCGAGACCCGCTCGGCCGTTGGCGAGAATCTTCAACGCATTGACATAGCCGTTTCCTTCTTCGCCGAGCACGTTCTCCTCCGGTACTTCCATATCCTCGAAGAACAGCTCTGCCGAGTGGGAGCCCCGCAAACCCATTTTTCTCTCCACCGCCCCCAGCTGAAAGCCCGGGAAATCCTTTTCGACGATGAAGGAGGTGATGCCTTTTGCCCCTTTGCTTGGGTCAGTCACCGCCATGACGGTAAAAACGTGCCCGCAGACGGCGTTGGTGATGTAGTGCTTGGAGCCGTTGAGGATATACCGGTCTCCTTTTTTTACTGCGGTTGTTTTCAGGCTGGCCGCGTTGGAACCGGCGCTTGGCTCTGTCAGGGCAAAGGCACCGATCCATTCCCCTCTCGCCATCTTCGGCAGATACTTTTGCTTCTGCTCTTCCGTCCCCAGCTCGACGATCCCTACCGTACCGATTCCCGTGTGGGCGCCGATCAGGGTGGTAAAGCCGTTATGCGTTTTGCCCAACTCTTCGTAAATGGCGCACTTGCCCACCATGTTCAAACCCAATCCGCCGTACTCCTCCGGGATGCTCAGCCCGAACAGTCCCATCTCCCTGGACAACGCTACGATGTGTTCCGGGATCTCATCCTTCTCTTCGATCTCCATCGCCACCGGCTCCACTTCGTTCAGGACAAAATCCCGCACCACCCTGCGCAACAATTCGATATCTTCCGAAAAACGAAAATCCATTCTTCTCCACTCCCGTCGCGTTATTTTCCGGTAAATTGCGGCGTCCGTTTCTGCAAAAACGCCTGTGTCCCCTCCTGCTTGTCATCCGAACCCATCAGCACCGTCTGGGCCAGCTTTTCCAGGAACAGCGCCGAAGTCATCTCGATGTCGGCCCCTTGATGTATCACTGCCTTGGCCAATCGCACAGCGAGAGGTCCCTTTGCGGCGATTTTGCCTGCATATTCTTTGGCGACGGGCAGCAGTTCTTCCGACGGCACCGCCCGGCTGACCAAGCCGATCTGTTCCGCTCTTTCGGCCGTAATGATGTCCCCGGTCAGAATCAGCTCCATCGCCCTGCCTTTTCCGATGATGCGGGACAAGCGCTGCGTTCCGCCCGCTCCCGGCATGATCCCCAGGCTCAGTTCCGGCAGACCGAGCTTGGCGTGAAACGCCGCTACCCGAATGTCACACGCCAGCGCCAGTTCCAAGCCGCCGCCCAGCGCAAATCCGTTAATCGCGGCAATCGTCGGCTTCTCGTACTCCTCGATTTTTCGATAGGTGGCGGTCATGTTAGGCATCAGCGCCTCGATCATCGTCCGCTTGTGCAGCTGAGAAATGTCGGCGCCGGCCGCGAACGACTTCTCGCCCGCCCCTGTGAAAATGACCACGCGAACGTCCTCGTCGTACCTCCACTCCTCCAAGGCTCGCTCCATTTCGCGCAGTGTGTTCAGATCCAATGCATTGCGCACATCCGGCCGATTGATCATCAGGAGCCCGATTCCCTCCTCTTTGCGAATTACGATCTGTTGAAAATCCATCTTCTCCCCTCCCTTATCCAACGCACGCTACCAGACCATCGTCCTCAAATCGCGGGCCAGCTCGAAGCGGGCTTCCGTCAACCGCCTGATTTCGTCCAATGAGCAATCCTCGGCGATCTCCTTTAAAAACAGTTGGCCGTTTTCCACCGTAAAGACCCCTTTTTCCGTCACGATCATCTCCGCGGAACGAATCCCGCTTGTGGGATACGTCAGCTCCCGCACCAGCTTTGGCTGCCCCTCCTTTGCCACGTGGGTGATGGCAATGATGATTTTTTTTGCGCCCGGCACCAGATCCATCGCTCCTCCCACTCCCAGGATGTCTTCTCCGGGGACAGCCCAGTTGGCAATCTCGCCCGTTTCGCTTACCTGCAGCGCCCCCAGTACAGCGACGTCGATGTGACCGCCGCGAATCATGACAAAGGAATCGGCACTGGAAAAGAGGGACGCACCCGGCGCAAGCGAAACAGGGTACTTGCTGGCACTGATCAGGTCCATGTCGATATCATCTGGGGTCGGAGTAGGGCCCATCCCCAAGAGTCCGTTTTCCGACTGAAGAAACACTTCCTGGTCAGGCCGCAGATAATCAGGAATCAGTGTCGGAATCCCCACTCCCAGATTGACTACCGTTCCCGACTGCAGTTCCCGGGCAATCCGTTTGGCAATCCGAACCCTGTCAGGATGAAGCTTTTTCAACGTATTCGCCTCCGATCTTCCGATAGCGGTTCAGCACCACGATATCCACGTAATTATGCGGGGTGACGACGCTCTCCGGATCCAGCTCACCCGCTTCCACTACCTCATCCACTTCGGCGATCACCAGGTCTGCTGCGGTGGCCATCATCGGGTTAAAGTTGCGGGCCGTTCGGGAATAGATCAGGTTGCCCAGCTTGTCGGCTTTCCACGCCTTGATCAGGGCGACGCGCGCTCGGATTCCTTCGATCAGGATGTACCGTTCACCCCGGAACGCACGCTCTTCTTTTCCTTCCGCCAGTTTCGTTCCCACACCGGTCTTGATGTAAAAGCCGGCAATGCCCGCTCCGCCTGCCCGAATCGCTTCCGCCAGCGTCCCCTGCGGCACCAGCTCAATCTCCAAATCTCCGTTTTTCCACGCTTTTACCGCATCCCGGTTTGAGGTGAAATAAGAACCTACCGCCTTTTTCAGATGGCCGGTCAAGAGCAGTTTCCCCAACCCTTTTCCCGATTCCCCCAGGTTGTTGCTGATCACGGTCAGGTTTCTGGCCTGATTCTGAGCCGCAATGGCGTCAATCAGCGTAAAAGGAGTCCCGCACAGGCCGAATCCGCCGACCAAGAGCGAATCGCCGTCCGCAATCAACGCTACCGCTTCCTCGGGTGTCTTAAGCTTTTTCATCTGTAATGAGCCTGCCATGCTGTATCCTCCTTTCAATAACAGTTGCCCGTTTCAATAATTGAAATGCCATTTCAGTAATTGAACATACAGCCGCACTCCCGGGATATCTTTCCAGCAGTCCGCTTTAATCTGGCGATGATGTGTTCCGTTCGTTCCTGGCTGAAATGGTCGCCGGGAATGGCGATGGTCAGCGAGGCGATCACATTGCCGGTGTGATCCCGGATCGGCGCCGAGATGCCCAGTGTGCCGGCCACATACTCTCCATAGCTGATGGAGTAGCCTTTTTCGAGTATCTCCTGCAAAACCTTGCGCAGCTCATCCGGATCGGTAATGGTCGATTCCGTATAGGGAGACAGCTTCAGCTGGCTCAGGATCTCCTCCCGCTCCGCTTCCCTCATGTAGGCGAGCAGCAGACGGGGCGCCGATCCGACGTAGAGGGGCGTGCGCAGGCCGATCCTGGTAAAGAGCCGCATCGGCTGGTCGGTTTCCACCCGCTCCACGTACACCGCATGGCCCCGGTCAAGGATGACCAAATGTACCACTTCATTTACCTCATCACGCAAGTTCTCCATGTGTGGCAGGGCGATCTTTCTCACTTCGATCTGCTCGGCGACGAAATTGCCCAGCTCCAGCAGGCGAAGCCCCAACTGGTACTGCTTGTCGTCCTGATTGATGCTGCTGCGGGTGACAACCCCCTCTTCTTCCAGTGCCTTTAGAAACCGGTACGCGGTCGGTTTGGACAATCCCGACATCCTGGCGATCTCCGCCAGGGAAAGTCTGGGACGCTCCGACGTAAACAGCTGCAGCAGCCTGAGTGCCTTTCCCACGCTCTGATTCATGGAATTTACCTTTCGTTGTTGTAGATGTAGAATCCGGCACCCGATTTGCGGCCCAGCCGTCCGGCCTTCACGTATTTGATCAACAGCGGGCACGGCCGGTATTTTTCTCCTAGCGTTTTGTACAGGTACTCCATGTTTCTAAGACGGGTGTCCAATCCAACCAGGTCAGCCAGCTCCAACGGGCCCATCGGATGGTTCAAGCCCAGCTTCATCGCCTTGTCGATATCCTCGGCGGAGGCGACACCCTCCATCAGCATGTTCATCGCTTCATTGCCGATCAGACAGTTCATCCGACTGGTAACAAATCCGGGAAACTCGTTTACCTCCACCGTCTCCTTGCCTAGTCTGCCCGCCACTTCCTTGGCGATTTTCACCGTCTCGTTCGAGGTATCCAGCCCGCGGACAATCTCGATCAGCTTCATCTTGTGAACCGGGTTAAAAAAGTGCATGGCAACGCATTTGTCCGGCCTGCTGGTTTGTGCCGCAATTTCCGTCGGACTCATCGTGGAGGTATTGGTAGCGAGAATGGTATGCCCCGGACAGAATTGGTCCAGCAGTTTGAAGATTCCGACCTTTACGTCCATCAGTTCAAATACGGCCTCGACCGCGATATCTGCCTGCTTCACCGCTTCTTCCATGCTGGTGGTGTAGATGATGTTTTCCAGCGCCTGCTCCGCCTTCTCCGTGGCGATGTAGCCCCGCTCGGCACTCTTGCGCATTTCTTTTTCGATGTAGCTTTTGGCTATGTCAAGCGCTTCCGCGTTTACGTCATGCACATGCACAACAAAATCGCCGAGTGCCGCGACATAAGCGATTCCTCGGCCCATGGTGCCGGAACCGATCACCGCGAAGTGTTTCATCCTGTCTCCCTCCTTCTCAAACTACAGAAAATTCCGGTTTTTATTATCGTTTTTTGCGGTGGCAAAAACCCCCGGATAACCGAGGGCGGACAGCATTATTCTCAGCTCGCATTTTCGTTGGCGATGGGCGGGATTTGCTCCCTTTTTTTGCTATGGATGAAATGGAAGTACAAGTAGCAGGCGGCGACGAAGCCAAATCCGATGAAGAATGAGGTGCGCTGAGCCGGGTCATAGGCGGTAAACCCGAAGATGAACAAACACATCGCGATGGCGAGAATCGGCACAATCGGGAAGAGCGGTGCGGCGTACTTGAGTTCGGCCACTTTTCCGCCTTCCTTCAAATACTGCCTGCGGAAATTGAACTGCGAAAGGGGAATGATCATCCAGGCAAGCGTACCTGCGATCGCACTGACGGAATACAGGAGGATAAACACCGTTTCCGCTGCGATGACACTTGTCAGCAGGGACAGCAGGGCAAAAGCAAGCGTTACAATCAAAGAGTAGAGCGGAACTCCCCGTTTGGATACCTTGGCGAATATCGAATGCGCCATGCCGCTTTGGGAGAGCGAATACAGGATGCGGGTACTCGCGTACAAGCCGGAATTGCCTACCGATAAAAGTGCGGTCAGAATAACAAAATTCATAATGTCGGCGGCATACGGGATTCCGATCGTATCAAAAACAGTCACAAATGGACTTTCCAGCAATCCGGCTTCCTTGTAAGGGATGATCGCGGACAAGACGAAGATGGCCAGAACATAGAAAAGGAGGACGCGAAACACGATGGTTTTGATCGCTCTCGGTATATTTTTTTCCGGCTCTTCCGTCTCTCCGGCAGCAATCCCCATCACTTCAGCTCCCTGGAAGGCATAGATGACGGTCATCAACGTAATGAACACACCTGTGAACCCATTGGGGAACAATCCGCCGTCACCGGCAAAGTTGGAAAAGAGCGGGGCGGGTTTGTCACCCATGCCTACCAGTCCAAAAATGGCGGCTCCGCCGATCATAATGAACAGGATGACGGCCATAACCTTGATCCCTGCGAACCAGTACTCGGTTTCGGCAAATCCTTTTGTGGTCAGCGCGTTGAGCGAAAACAGCAGAACGACAAACAGAGCGCTCCAAATCCAAATCGGGGTGTCGGGAAACCATCGCTGCATGAGAATGCCGGCTGCCGTGAACTCTGAACCTACCGTCGTGGCCCAGCTCATCCAGTAGACCCATCCAACCGTAAATCCTGTAGCCGGTCCGATAAATTTGGTTGCGTGCGCTTGAAAGGAACCGGTTACCGGCATAACCAGCGATAATTCCCCCAGACACATCATCACCAGGAACACCAGCAACCCGGCTATCAGATAAGCGAGGATCGCTCCTCCTGGTCCAGCTTCGCCAATTGTATAGCCCGAACTCAGGAAAAGCCCGGTTCCGATGACTCCGCCCAAAGAAAGCATGAATAAGTGCCTGCTTTTCATCGCCCGCTGCAATTGTGTGCCGTTCCCTTGTCCAATTGACATAGGTTTCCCCCCTTCAAAATGACAAAGCATAAAGATAAGCGCTTTCAAAGAACCTTCTCATTTTGAAGGTAACGGCAATACTCCTTGCAGCGCTTCCTGCACAAGCAAGTGAAAATGATGCACGCAGTTTTCCGTCAGTGAAAATCGTCCTTGCGTGTACGCACCGGTATTCAAGCCTCTCTGTACCACTTCGCAAATTTCCAGGTCTTCTCTGCGAACGTCCAGATCGATGGCAAACAGCTCTTCCTCTTCCTTGGTCATCGTCTCATTCATCAAGAAAGTGGTATACACATACCTGGTAGTCTTGTGATCAATCGGAATGGAGCGGTGAACCGAGACATTGGCCGGTCCCGGGTCGAAGGAAAACCACATATTCGGATACAGCCAGTAATATCGCCCGCCTTGTCCCAACGCATACTGGTCTGCTGCTTTCCCTTTTAGTGGGACACCCTGGTAAATATAATTTTGAAACATACTCACTTCATAGTGTTCCATGTCCAGCTTCTGCACCAACGATTTATGGACGGTAGGACAGTGATCGCATTCCAGATAGTTGTCGATTCCCACTTTCCAGTTAGACCTGCAAACAGTTTCAACCACTCTGACCCTTTTCAGATTTTCAAATGAAAACCGCCTAAAGCTCTCAAACAGTCCGCCAAATATCTCCCCCATCGGTCGGGCGTTTGGATCTATGTTGACGAAGAGAAAGGATGCCTGAATTTCCAGGCGAACCGGTTTCAGGCAAAAATCCTCTTGGTTGAAATGTTCGACGCCTTTCATATTGGGCGCTTTATTCAACCGGCCGTCCGTGTGGAAGGTCCAGGCATGATACGGACAGGTGAACAGACTTTTGTTTCCTTCTCCCTCCACCAGCTTCGCCGCGCGGTGCGTGCATACATTGTAAAAAGCCCTGACAACACCATCGTTCCCACAGGCAATCATGATCGGTTTATCGGCAACCTCAGCCGTAAAATAGTCGCCTGGCCGCTGTACCTGGCTGATATGCCCGACGTACTGCCACGTCTTGCTGAAAATCTCTTTTTTCTCTACTTCCAAAACGGACGGATCGGTATACAGCCATGCAGGCAGCGTATAGGCCTGGCTCAATGTTTCGCTTACTCTCACGTCAGTGTGGGCCAATTTCACTTCCTCCTCTCCTTTAACAGTGCGAATTTATTGTATAATACAAATTATCAGAAAACATATGTGTAATTTGAACAAAAATCAATTCATGCGATATCATTGATTTTGTCTCTTTTAACAGGGAGGACGGATCTCTTTGAAAATTCTCGAGCATATTGCCCAAGACATCGCCCAAAAGACGACCGCAATCCTGGGTTACCCCATCAGCATTACCGATAAGGAGGGGTACATCATCGGCTCTACGGACCGCAGCCGGCTGGGAATTTTTCATCAGCCTTCGCTGGAGGTGCTCAAGCGAAACGGCATGGTGAATTGCCAGACGGAAGAGGAAAAAAAGATTCTTCCCGGCGTTTCCGTTCCGTTGATGTTTAACAACAAGCCCATTGGCGTTCTGGGGATTGTCGGCGATCCGGCAGAAGTGGAAACGTACGTACAGCTGGTGAAAAACCACGTGGAAATGATGTGTCAGGAAGCCTTTCGCAAGGAAATGATGGATCTGGAGTCAAAAATGATCGAGGTGTTCGTCCAGCAGATCATACATCTTGCCAATGAAGAAGACGCCGACCACATCCTGCAGTACGCCAGAACGCTGGGCTATGATCTGGAAATCAACCGTACCTGTATTCTCATCGATATCCACATGAAAACGGAGTTTCTCGACAAGCTATCGTTTTCGTATTTTCAGCGGGACGTGCTCGACTTTCTCACCTTGATCTTTCGTGAATCCAAAGACGACATTATCTCTTTTTTAAATGTGGAGCGCTTTATCGTCATCAAGTCAGCGAAGTCAGCGGACGCCCATTCCACCTTTCTTGGCACCTTGGAGCAAAAGCTGCAGAAACTGAACAAATTCCTGGAATCAAAATACCAGTGTTCCGCCGCCATGTCGGTCGGTGATACAAATAAAGGCATTGGCGGGATTGCCGAGTCCTACCGCAACGCAACAAAAGCGATGCTGGCGGGAAAAAAGACGAACCAGAAACCGAATATCTACCACTACGACCATTGGGATATCACGCTGAATCTTCTCCCCAAGGAATTGACACCCGACCTGCAAAAGAAACTGATCAAGATCATCGGTTCCTTGATCGAGCAGGACAACTACGACGTACTCGCCTCCACCTTCCTCACATACTGCAAGCACAACATGAATTTGAGCGAAACGGCCAGAAACCTGTACATCCACCGCAACACCATCATTTATCGGCTGGAGAAAATCAACGAGCTGACTTCGCTCGATTCCAGCAGCTTCGAACACTGCATGCTGCTGTATACAGCGATGCGTTATTATGAAACAACCCCCGCCTCTCTTTAAGGGCGGGGGGGCTCGCTTCGTACTGCGGTGATTTATTCTACTCTTCCGATCAAGACGGACTTGCCGTTTTCAAACTTGTACATGAACACATCCGCCAGTGTGTTGTCCCCTTTATCATCGAACGAAACCTTCGTAAACATGCCCTGGAAGTCCTTCGTATGATGGACGGCCTCCAATACCTGTTCGCGACTCGGCTTTTTGCCGCCGTTGGCCTCGATCGCTTTCTTCACGCCGTGCAAAATCACGCTCATCGCATCATATCCGTAGACAGAAAAGGTCTCTGGCTTTTTGCCGATTTTGCTCTCGTAATCAGCCGCCCATTTCTTTCCTTCCTCCGTCTGGGTCACATCGCCTGCTGCCGAGGAGAAGACCACACCTTCCGCCGCCGGTCCGGCGATCTTCAGAAAATCTGACGAATCAAGCCCGGCTCCCCCCATGAAGATCCCCTTATAATTTTTCTCTCTCGCCTGTTTTACGAGAATCCCGCCTTCCGGATAGAGTCCGCCGAAGTAAACGAGATCAGGTTCGAGCGACACGGCACGGTTTATCACCGAGCTGTAATCTTTTTCTCCAGGTGTAATGCCTTCGTAGCCAAGAATTTGTACGCCATCCTTTTCAAATTGCCCTTTTACTTGATCAGCCAAGCCTTGACCATACGCGGTTTTGTCATGAATCAAAAAGGCCGTTTTCACGCCGAGTTGATTTTTTGCATAAATCGCTCCTTTCGGGCCTTCCTGGTCGTCTCTCGCACAAATCCGGTGTACCGTCTTCTTTCCTTCCTCGGTCAGTTTTACTCCCGTATTGGCGGGAGACACCATCACCAGTTTCCCCTCTTCATACTTCACGGACGACGGAACGGCCACACCCGTATTGTAGTGACCCATCACTCCCAATACATTGGGATTGGAGACAAGCATCTCGGCATTGGCTACGCCCTGCTTGGGATCCCCCTGATCGTCCTGCGGGAATAGCTGAAGATCAAAACCCAGCTTTTTAAATTCTTCCTTTTGCTGATTGAGCGCCAGTTCCGCCCCCGATTTGATCGCATCACCAACGGCAGACTGCGATCCGGAAAGCGGGGTTTGCGTCGCGATGAGGATCGTTGTGTCCCCCCCTGCAGAACTGCCATTGGAAGTACTGCCCTGTTGGGTGGAGGGTCCGCTGCTGTTCGTGTTGCCCGCGCATCCGGCGATAAGCATAGCCCCTGAAACAAGCAAAGCAAGAAAGCCCTTTTTCATACAACGCGCCTCCTGTTTTTGGTTTTTAGACAACTGCATCTTCGATAATCAGATCGTTCTCGGTAAACCTTTCTACTCGCAGCGGGGTTAAGTCGATCGTTTCATATTTTCCGGTACGGATCAGTTCGGAAAGCCCTTTTCCGACAGCCGGAGCCTGCTGCATGCCGTGTCCGCTGAACCCGAACGCCACATAATAGCCTTTTTTTCCAGGATGTCTGCCAAGGATTGCATTATGGTCTGCTGTGTTGAAATCGTATAAGCCGGCCCAGCCCCTTTCGATCTTCGCCTGCTCAAAATTCGGAATGCGTCTGGCCAGGACGGGCCACAGCTGTTCAATGAAGTACGAGCGTTTCCAAGTAAAGTCGTATCCCGGCTCTCGTTCCTCCGCATAGCCCGCAATCAATTTTTCACCTTCATGCCGGAAGTACACCCCTGTAGGGTCAATGGTCAGCGGCAAATATTTTTGCAGAGGCTGCACGACATCAAACTGAAATACTTGTCGGGGGAGCGGAACAACCGGCAGGGGAAGTCCCAGCTTGCCGCTTAATGCAGGGGCCCATGCTCCGGCGCAATTGACTACCACCGGGGCACGGTATTCACGGCCGTCGGCGAGACGGACTCCGGTGATGACGTCCTGTTCGCTCAGAATCATTTCCACGTCCTCGTAGATGTACTCTGCCCCCAATTTTTTTGCACAGCGGATGTATCCCTGCATGACTGAATACGGATCCAGATATCCGTCTTCCGCACAGTACAAACCGCCCGCCAAATCATCAATATGCAGTTCCGGGACAATATCCAACAGCTCGTTTCCGGTTAGTACCTGAGACGGGACGCCGTATTTTTGCTGAAGCATTTGATGTTTTTCCAAACGGGGCAGCATTTCTTCCGTGGCTAAAAACAAATACCCGCGCTGCTTGAAGTCGATTTCGGCATGTTCTCCGTCAACCGCCATCGTCTCGGGAAATGTTTGATAGGCTTGCAGACTGAATCGGCTCAGTTGAATGTTGATATCGGTTGTGAATAATTGCCGGATGCCGCCGGCGCTTCGCGGAGTGGAGGCGTACTCATACACCTTGTCCCTCTCAAAAATGATTATTTTTCCGCTGTATCCATCGTTTAGGAGATTGTATGCTATACTGGAACCGATGACACCCCCGCCCACAATAATGACATCTGCCGCGTTCTTCATATGAACTCCCACCTTTTTGTCCCAACTGAACCCTGCTTGTTTTTACATGGTACCAAGCCCGAAGTTGTCAAACTATGTGAAATATTCACAAAATTAACCGCGCTTAATCCGAAAAAATATGTGACTTTTTCACGTACATAGGAGGGGCATGCGATGATTTTGGAAGAAATTGCGCAAACGGTAGCAGAAAATACAGCAGAGATTATTGGACATCCCATCAGCATTACCAACGAAAAAGGGTATATTATCGGCTCTACGGACCGCAGCCGGTTGGGAACATTTCACATGGCATCCATCGAGGTTTTGACCAAAAATGATACGGTCAGTTACGGTTTCGAAGATGTGAAGTCCTTGGAGAACGTGTTGCCGGGAGTAGCGTCGCCGATCATTTTTGACCGAAAAGCGATTGGCGTACTGGGGATCATCGGAAATCCGCAGGAAGTCAAAAAATACGTCCAGCTCGTAAAAAGCCATGTGGAATTGTTGTGTCAGGAATCTTTTAAAAAAGAAATGACCGTTCTGGAAACAAAAGCGATTGATTCCCTGATCCATTACCTGATTCACGTTGACGCCAAGACCGATATCGAGCATATCCTCCGCTATGGAGCCATGCTGGGATACAATTTGGAGGGAAACCGCGTCTGCCTGTTGATCGAGATCAACATGCTGAACCTTCATTCGTCCGAAAGCCTGAGAGAACCCTACGATAAATTTTCGCTTCAATTCTATCAGAGAGAAGTAATCGATACGGTCAAACTGATCTTTCAAGACAGCAAACAGGATATCATCTCGCTGTTAAACCCGGAGCAATTCATCATTGTCAAATCACTCGACCGCAACGAAAGCACGGAATCGTTCATGAAATCAATCGAACGGAAGACTGCACAGCTGAATGCATATGTGCAGAGGAAATACAAGTTGAATGCAGCTGTCGCAGTCGGAGACGTGAAAAAAGGAGTAAGCGGGCTGGCCGAATCCTATCAGAATGCCTCAAAGGCGCTGGCAGCCGGCAAACGAACGAATCTGGAACCGAGACTCTATCGCTATAATGATTTGCACATCATGCTGGAGCTTTTAACCTGGGAAGTAAGCCCCAGTATTCGAAAAGGCTTGTCCGATCTTGTAAGCGCTTTACTGCATTCTGACAACTTTGCCATCCTGGCCCAAACCTTTCTCACTTATTGCAAATGCAACATGAACGTAAGTGAAACGGCGCGAAGCTTGTTTATCCACCGCAATACCCTGGTCTACCGATTGGAAAGAATCAGGGAACTGACCAGACTGGACGTAACGAATTTTGAGCATTGTCTGCTGATCTATATCACGATCAAAAACTATCAGCAGCAGATGATGCTAAGAGCGCATGAAAAAAAGAGCCGGTAAATTCCGGCTCTTCAGGGTGTCAAACAAGTGGATGCTGAGCGTTACTTGCAAACGTATTCAGCTAAAACACTCTGCAGTTCGTAAATATTCAAATTCTTATTAAATTGTTTTTGAATCGGTGTCGCATTTCCTGAAATCCAGATTTTCAGTTCGGCATCGAGATCAAAATTCCCCGCTGTTTCGATGCTGAAATGAGTGATGCTCTTGTACGGAAGGGAATGATACTCTACCTTTTTTCCGGTCAGCCCCTGCTTGTCGATCAAAATTAATCGCTTATTCGTGAAAATAAACATATCCCGAATCAGCTTGTATGCCCTGTTGACGTTTTCACCATTAGCCAATATTTTCCCAAATTCTTGTTGGACCTCTGCGGCGTTGACTTCCGAAGCATTTCCCATTAATCCGTCGAAAATTCCCATGAGAATGACCTCCCTTGTTTTTTCGTCTATTATTACATATTTCCTTCCCTGAAGGTTAAACGTAATAGAAACAGCCCGAATCGACGCGATGTCAATTCGGGCTTTCCCATCATTGTGTGTTATTTAGTAGTTGTCAATCTGCGCACGCTGCAGCTTGCCGCTGTAATCCACGTAGATGGACTTCCACTCGGTGTAGACGTCCAGCGCGGCCACTCCGGAATCGCGATGACCGTTTCCTGTTCCTTTCGTACCCCCGAACGGCAGGTGAATTTCCGCACCGGTCGTCCCCGCGTTTACGTATACGATTCCGGTATCGAGATCCTGCATCGCTTGAAACGCCCGATTGATGTCCCGGGTGAAAATGGAGCTGGACAGCCCGAATTCGACGCTGTTGTTTACCTCGATGGCTTCTTCCAGACTTTTTACCGGAATGATGGAGGCAACCGGCCCGAAAATCTCTTCCCTGGCGATTCGCATGTCAGGTTTTACGTCGGTAAAGAGAGTGGGGGCGTAGAAATTGCCTTTTTCCAACCCGTCTTCCGTTACAATTCTGCCGCCGCAGAGCAGTTTGGCTCCCTCGTCCAGACCGATTTTGACATACTCGTCGATCTTTTCCAACGAAGAACGATTGATCACCGGACCGACGTCCACCGATTCGTCCAATCCGTTGCCCAGCTTCAGCTGCGCTATGCGCTCCAGCAGTCTTCGCTCCAGCTCATCCTTCACCGCCTCGTGCACGATGATCCGGCTGCAGGCGGTGCATCGTTGCCCGCTTGTACCGTAGGCACTCCAGATGATTCCGTTTACAGCCAGATCAAGGTCGGCATCCTCCAATACGGTAACGGCGTTTTTCCCGCCCATTTCCAGCGACGTCCTTTTCAACATGCCGCCAGCGCGTTCATTGATCTGTCTGCCCACCTCGTTGGAGCCGGTAAACGATATGAGATCAATCTCGGGGTGATCAACGATTGCATTCCCCACTACGCTTCCCGAACCATACACCAGATTCATCAGCCCTTTGGGCAGCCCTGCCTGTTCGTATATGCGGACAAATTCTGCCGCGATAAACGGAGTTTCCGAAGCCGGCTTCCACACAATCGCATTGCCGGACACCAAAGCAGGCAATGATTTCCATGAAATGATGGCGATCGGGAAATTCCACGGTGTAATGAAACCGGCAATCCCGACTGGCACGCGGACGCTCATCGCAAACTTGTTGCGCAGCTCGGACGGAACGGTGTCGCCAAACAGGCGGCGCCCTTCCCCGGCCATGTAGTAGGCCATGTCAATCGCTTCCTGAACTTCTCCTCTCGCCTCCTCAATCACTTTCCCCATCTCCTGGGTGAGGATTTGCGCCAACTCTTCCTTTCTTTCCTTCAGCAGCTCGCCGACTTTATACAGAATTTCCGCCCGTTCGGGGGCCGGTACGAGGCGCCATGATTTTTGCGCCTGCTTCGCTGCCTGCACGGCGCGGTCAACGTCCTCCCTCGTGGACTGTGTCACTTCCCCCAACACTTCGCCGGTAGCCGGGTTTGTATTTACTGCAAACCTGCCGGATGCCGATTCCACCCATTCGCCGTTGATGTAGTTCAAATAACGTTTCATAAATTCCCTCTCCTTATCTGCCTATGATCATCGTGTGGCAATCGTTACTTTTTGCTTGATCCGCTCTACCGCCTCATACAAGCGCTCAGTCGGCACGGACAGGGAGACGCGGAAATACCCCTCGCCGGACGGACCGAAAGCACTGCCGGGGGTCAGAATCACGCCGGTTTGATCCAACACGCTTGTCACAAACTCACTGGATGTATATCCGTCGGGCACCGGCGCCCAAATAAAGAAGCTCCCTTTGGGCGGCGGAACATGCACGCCGATGGTCGCAAGCCCGTCGAGCATCGCTTTCATGCGCTCCCGGTAAATCCGGTTGTGTTTTTCGATGCAGCTTTGGTCGCTGTTCAAGGCAAAGGCGGCTGCCTTTTGGATGGGAGTAAACTGACCGGTGTCGGTATTGTTTTTATAGACAGCCAGTGATTTGATGATTTCCTTGTTGCCCGCCACGTAGCCGATCCGCCAGCCGGTCATGTTGTACGTTTTGGACAGGGAGCCAAATTCCACCGCGACATCTTTGGCCCCTTCCACCTGAAGAATGCTTGGCGCCTGATAGCCGTCAAACGTAATCATGTTGTAGGCAGAGTCGTGAGCGATCGGAATGCCGTGAGCACGGCCGAACGAGACTGCTCGCCGGAAAAAGTCCAGATCCACCGTAGCGGTAGTGGGATTGCCCGGATAGTTCAAAATCATCAGGCTGGCACGCTGAATGATCTCTTCCGGGATCGCATCCAACTGGGGCTCAAAATTGTGTTGTTGTTTCAGCGGCATGTCGTAACATTCGCCGTTCGCCAGGAGGGTGGCCATGCGGCAGGGAGGATAGCAGGGATCAGGCAGCAGCACGACGTCACCCGGATCAATCAAAGTCGGAATAAGATGCGCTATTCCCTCCTTGGAGCCAATCAAGGCGAGCACTTCCGTCTCGGGATCCAGCTCCACCTGAAACTGGCGCCTGTAAAAATCGGCCACCGCCTGTCTAAACTCGGTACACCCGATAAAACTGGGGTACTTTAAATTTTCCGGACGCCGAACTTCTTCGATCAGCTTCTCCACAATATGCTCCGGCGTAGGAAGATCAGGATCGCCTATCCCCAGGTCAATCACGTCAACTCCCGCTTTCTTCATCGCTTCTTTTTTCTTGTTGAGCTCAGCAAACATGTAGGGAGGGATTTGGGCAACCCTGTTGGAGCGATAACGCATGATCCGCATTCACCTTCTTTCCTGGGATACGCCATGGGAAACAGGCTGGGGTCTGATAAGCTAACTGTATAACGTTTCAGAATGGTAAGCCATGTTCCTTTTACACAAAAATGAGGCAGGTGTTCCCGCCGGAATCCGTACAGTTTTCACAAACCATGATGGAGGCCGACTGCTGGACTTGAACGGTGAATGATGAGAAAATAAAGGCGATTCCATACGCGAAAGAGGAGTTACATCAGATGAAAATTGGATGGATTGGATTAGGAAACATGGGAATCCCCATGGCCGGCAACCTGCTGTCCGCCGGTTATGACGTGACAGTGTGGAACCGTACGCCCGACAAGGCAGAGCCGCTGCTTGCCCGCGGTGCTGGGATCGCGGACAAGCCTTATCACCTGTTGGAGCAGTGTGATGTCGTCTTCACCATGGTCAGCGACGACACTGCTGTGAAAGCCATCTACATGGAGGCGGACGGCCTTCTTTCGGGAAACGCTCGTGACCGTATTCTCGTCGACATGAGTACAGTGTCGCCGGAAACCTCCCGCTTCCTCGCCGAGCGATGCAGGCAGGCCGGTCACCGCTTTCTGGACGCCCCCGTATCAGGCAGCGTCGGCCCGGCGCGGGAGGGCAAGCTGATCATTATGGCGGGCGGAGAGCAGGAGAGCTTTGATCGCGTACGCCCACTCTTTGACAAACTGGGCAAGCTGGCGCTCCATCTCGGTCCGAACGGCTCCGGCAGTTCCGCCAAGCTGGCGATCAACCTGCTGTTGGGAATTACCGTACAGGGCGTTGCGGAAACTGTCCTGTTTGCCCGGGAAATGGGCATTCCGACGGAACAGATGCTGACCATCATCTCCGAAAGCGCAGTCGGAACACCGTTGATCAAAGGAAAAGCGGCAAGCATTCTGGCCGACGAATTTCCAGCGGCGTTTGCGTTGAAACACATGGCCAAAGACCTGCGGCTTGCCCGCCAGGCCGGGGCTTCCTCCCCTTTGGCCGAATCGGTCTACGCCAGCTACCAGTCCGCTTTGCGCGAAGGATTGGGCGATCTGGACTTGATGGCGATTCTTCGGTATCTGAATGGTGCAAAAGTGGAAGCATAGGATGTTAAAAAAAGCTTCGATTGAAGCCCTCTCGAAGAAGCTGGTTCTTCGTTAGAGGAAACTTTTTATGCGTTCCGGAACGTTTATTTCAGGACGCTTTCACACGGTGAAGCCCTTAAACTTTCCTACACGATAAAAAAAGCTTCGATTGAAGCCCTCTCGAAGAAGCTGGTTCTTCGTTAGAGGAAACTTTTTATGCGTTCCGGAACGTTTATTTCAGGACGCTTTCACACGGTGAAGCCCTTAAACTTTCCTACACGATAAGAAAACCCACCCGGCATAAGCTATCCTCGACCCACTCGGCGTTAGCTAGTTACTCCTGAAAAAATCGTTTTTTGGCAGAAGCATCTCATTGTGGTGAATCTCAGGGGGCTACTGTGTAACTGTATCCGTTAATCGTTGCTTATTTGGCCATTTGGGCTGCTCTTCTGAGGTTATGAGCCCAGATTCCGAA